>PKSX01000176.1 GCA_002869435.1 Marinilabiliales bacterium
GTGGAAAGTGGAAAGTGGAAAGTAAAACGTAGAACGTATAACGTATAACGGGGAACGTACTTCTAAGTTTTAAGTTCTAAGTTCTCACTTCTAAGTTTTAAGTTCTAAGTTCTCACTTCTAAGTTTTAAGTTCTAAGTTCTCACTTCTAAGTTTTTAACTATTATTATGAAATTATTAGTCTACATATCAATTCTGTTTTTTGCAAGCGGGCTTCATGCTCAGGACTACCCTGTTCGTTTTGGAGAGTTGATGGCTGATGGAGATACAGTTGCACAACGCGAATTACTCAATGAATGGTGGCAACACGACTCTACCGATGCTGAATATTACGTTGCGTGTTTCAATTTCTATATTCAGAAAAGCATGCACGATATTGCGTACATCAGCGAGTCTGAATTAAGAGATTTCAATTATTCGAAAAGATATACCGACAGTGCCTTTATGATTGTTAGAAAGGGGTTAGCCCTTCACCCTGACCGGCTCGATATGCGTTTTGGTGAAATCTACATGTATGGTGAGACTGTCAATTTCGAGATGTATACAAAACGTTTGCTGGAAACCGTTGCATATTCAGTTGAAAACAATAACAATTGGTTATGGACCAATGGTGAAGTGCTTGAAAATCCCAGAGAATTATTTCTGAAATCTATTCAGGATTACCAAATGACTATTTTTAATTCTGACAATGATTCGCTCAGAGATTATGCCCTGCAAATTGCTGACGGAGTATTGAAATATTATCCTGACCATGTGCCCAGCCTGAGCAATGCAGCGGTAGTGCATATTTACCGTAAAGAATACGACAAAGCGCTTGAATATTTACTCAAAGCCAATGCACTAAGCCCCGAAGACCATGTTATCATTATGAACCTGGCCTGGCTGTACCGTATTCTTGGCGATTACGAGAATTCCATCCTATACTACGAAATGTCGCTCGAATACGGCGATGAAAAAGCCAATGAAGTAGCTGTGCAGGCTATTAATGAGATGAGGGAGGCAACAAATAAAGAGTAAATCACTATCTTTATCTTTCATATTCTGAAAAATGCCACATTTAATTCCCATAGAAAAGATTACAGACATTCCTGCAAAATACGAGAATACGCCCATTGAGAAACTTTTGAAGTATCACAATTTCAGGCAGCAGGGCAAGCGATATCAAAAAGCTGAAATATTGCTGGGCATGTGTATGGATAACCGCAAGCAATTGTGTTTACCCGATAATTTTGCTTATATGATTCGCAACGGCGGTGCCGACATGAAGTATAATGAGTTTAAAATTTCCTATGCCATTGCCGTGGGTGGTTTAAGCCATATGGCATTGATTGGCCACACCGATTGCGCCATGGTAAACCTGCACGAACGCAAGGACAAATTTGTGGATGGACTTATCAGGCATGGAGGTTGGGAAAAAGAAGTCGCCACAAAACATTTTGAAGAAATGGCTCCGCAATACGAGATTCACAACGAAGTAGAGTTTACTCTTAAAGAAGCCGGACGCCTCCAGGAGCTCTACCCTTCCCTTACCATAGTACCGATGCTTTTTAAGCTTGAGGATCGGAAATTGTATTTGATTGAATAACCTGTCAGTTATTATTTCCTGTTGGTGCGTCAATATAACCTGCCAGCTTATTTCTCCCCCACCAAAAACAAATACCCTTTTCCTTTCAGTGTAATAATCTCAATGGAAGAATCTGCAGAGAAATAGTCGCGGAGCTTTCGAATATACACATCGAGATTTCTGGAGTTAAAAAAAGAATCATCGCCCCATACCGTCATCAGCAGTTCTTTCCTATCTATACTGTGATTAATATTTCGCACAAAGATTTCAAGAATTTCAATTTCACGCTGTGAGAGTTTGATCATCTCATGAGCACCATGCAGTTCATAGCGCCCCGGGATAAAAGTGTAGGTTCCGATTTTGACCTCATCAGGGCCATTTTTAGTTTCACTTTTCCCACCGGTCTTTAGCTGATATCGTATTCTGGCCACCAGCTCCTCCATACTGAAAGGCTTACGCATATAGTCATCACCTCCGGCTTCGAATCCTTTGAGCAAATCTTCGGTTTCTACTTTAGCGGTAAGGAAAATAACGGGCATACCCGCATTGTTTTCTTTAATCTGCCTGCAAAGTGTATACCCATCCACGTTGGGAAGCATAATATCCACAACAGCAATATCGGGATTAAAATCCTTAAGCTCACCAATTACTTTTGCCCCATCGACGACCAGTCGGATTTCGAAACCTTCCTTTTCGAGAACTTCACTCACAATTTTGCCCAGAAAGGGCTCATCTTCTATATACAAGACTTTCTTCATTATTGCTTCTCCGGAATTGTAATTCTGAAACAGGTATTTCCTTCTTCAGCACTTTGCAAAGTTAATGTTCCGCCATGCAATTCCAAAACCTGTTTTGCATAACTAAGTCCCAAACCGTTACCTTTCACATTATGGGTATCACCAGCAGGAACTCTGAAAAACTGATCGAATATTTTGTCACGATACTCTTCAGGAATACCAGGACCATTATCGCAAATATCAATAATAAACTGACCATTTGGTTTTTTAAGGCAAATCTTTAGCTTAAGGTTCATGCCTGCATATTTAATGCTATTATCTATCATATTGATGATAACCCCTTTAATCAATGTCGGATCTACTTCAATAGCATAATCCTTTTCCTCTGTATTAAATATTGTCTGTGCACCAATTTCATCCAGAGCCATTCTATTAGAAGCTAATGCATCTTCAGCCAGTTTTTTCAAATCAGACTTTTCTGGGTTAAACGGATGTCTGCCTTCTTCCATCAATGACGCATGCATGACCTGATTCACCAACAGATCAAGCCGTTTTGTTTCCAGCTCGGCCATGTGCAGATATTCCGTTTTCTTTTCATCCGTCAGATTCAGTTTCTGATTCTGAATAGCTTCAAGTGCCACTTTTATTGTAGATACAGGAGTTTTAAGTTCATGAGAAATATTACTGATAAACCCCTTGCGAATAGCGTTGAGCTGCATTTGAGACTTCAATCTTCTGAAAGTAAATACAAAAGCTGCTGCAGTAAGCAATAATAGAAATAGACTGAACAGTATTTCAGGAATAATCTTCTTCAGTAAGTATGGTCTATAATGTTCTACAGAAACACCTACAGGATTGCCATTATAATTCATACTGTAAAATAGAGGCGGTATTATGGAGTCATCAGAAAACCAAACCAATTCAAAGCCCCTGTTCAGGCTGTCAATTTTAGCTGCAAATTCAGTTCTGAAAAGTGCCGTATCAATTAATTCCGGCATTATTTGATTGAACTCACCACTGTCTTCGGTCATTTTAATCACCAGACTCACAGTTTTCATTATAATTTCGCTTTGAGCCATCAACGAATCTGCAGTTCCCGCAAATACATCAATTCTTTTTGCCTGATCCTCCACATCACCCTGAACCACAAATGCCGCTGAATCAAAATCAGCTCTCATGCTGTCGGAAATTATCACAATTTCACGCTGCACAGAATCCTGCTTTTCAGAAAAATCAAACTGAAAATCATATTGTACAGAATCTGCATCCTGCATAAACGGATTCACGATATGAATAAATAATGCCGAGTCCATTACAGATTGTTGTGTTTCGAAAAACTCGCGTGCAAGCTCTTCTTTCAATAATTGCTTCTCTGTCTTATACTGAGCATGTAACCAGTTCAACACAAATGCAAGCAATACGAGCTGACTTACAATCAATAATATACGTATTCCGTTCAAATTTTTCTTCTTTCTCATTTATTCGAAATTATTTTCGAAGCCAAAGATATGACAGGGAATCTTCAAAACCATAGCCATTAACCTTAATTAACCTTAATTGTCAAGGCATTAACCTAAATACCTGTTTCTGAGCATTAATTTTGTCTCACAAATCTAGAATTATGAAAACACTATTTCTTATCCTGTTGATTACCCCTGCTATTTTTGTTTCCAAAGAAGCACGGAAAGGAATTTCTGATTACAGTACCAATGAAAACACATCGGGAACTATTGTGTATGAAGAAATGATCAAGTTTAATATTGAGTTAAATGATGACAATGCAGCATTTGCCGACATGATGCCAAAAGAAAGTAAATCGGAAAAGCTGCTGTATTTCAACTCAGAAAAGAGTTTATACATGACACCTGAAAAAGAAGATACTGAAGATGATGTAATTCAGTCGGAATCAGGCGACATGCAGGTTATGATTGAGATACAGCAACCGGAAGAGATCTTCTTTTGTGACTTACTATACAAGAAAACTGTAGAGCAGCGTGAATTTATGACCCGGCAGTTTCTTATTGAAGACGACATGAAAGAGTTCAGCTGGAAAATCCTCGACGAGCAGGGAAGCATACTTGGGCTTCCGTATCAAACGGCTTTGCATATCACCGAGGAAGGCGATAGTGTTCTGGCATGGTTCACCCCAAACATTCCTGTATCTACAGGTCCTGCCGGTTTTAACGGGTTACCAGGTTTGATTCTAAAAATATCTATGGATAATGGCGATTTTACTATTACTGCCACATCTGTCAGTTTTGATGAATTTGACGAAAAGGTTCTTAAACAACCCTCTAAGGGGAAAAAAGTAACCCGCGATGAATATAAAAGCATTGTAGAAGAGAAAACCAAAGAGATGGGGGGAGAAGGCGGTGAAAATCAAATTATCATTCAGATTGAAAACTAATATGCAATGAGGCTTTTCGTCTTTATTCTTTGTGTATACTGCAGTATATTTCTGCATGCTCAAACTACTCGTTTACAGGGCTATATACTTAACAACAGTAAAGAACCCCTAGCATTTGCAACTGTTGCCCTTCTCTATCCCAGTGACAGTACGCTTGCCTATTTCGGTATCAGTAATAAGGACGGGAAATTTGAGATCAAATACGTTCCTGAAGGTACATATATTATGCAAATTGCCTATCTGGGATATGAAACTCATTATGAGGACATGAATTTACCCAATGAAAAAGACGGAAACCTTGGCGCCATCATTCTTCAAGAAAAGTCAACAGTACTATCATCGGTTGAAGTTGCTGATGAATACATTCCAATCCAATTTAAAAACGACACTATTGAATATAATGCGGCAGCATTTCGAACAAAACCCAATGATAATGTTGAAGAGCTTCTTCGTAAACTTCCCGGAGTGGAAGTAGATCGCGCCGGCAATATTAAAGTTGTTGGGGAGGATGTAGTGCGGGTTTTGGTAGATGGTAAAGAGTTCTTTAGTTCTGATCCGAAAGTTCCTACTAAAAACCTGCCTGCCGATGCCATAGATAAAATTCAAACCTATGATCAGAAATCGGATGAAGCAGAACTGACCGGAATAGAAGACGGTACCAGAGAAAAAACGATAAATCTTGTGTTGAAAGATGATAAGAAAAAAGCCTGGATTGGTTATGTAGAGGGTGGTTATGGTACCGACAATCATTATATGAGCAATGCCAAGCTCTATCGTTTCAGCAGCAAACATCAGATTGCTTTTCTGGGAATGGCCAATAATATCAATGAATTTGGATTCTCTTTTCAGGATTATATGGATTTCAACGGTGGTATTGGCAGCATGATGAGTGGCGGAAATATTGAAATCAATCTGGATAACAGTACTCCTGTCAATTTCGGACAAACTGTTAACGGGCTTGTGAATTCTCAGGCGGGAGGATTTAATTATTCCTACGAGAAAGTCAAAAATAAAAGATTTTATATCAGTTATCTGGGTAGCGCATACACCAAAGATCTGACTGAAGATGTGTACTCACAGAACTTTACCCCGCAATCGTCATATATTGAAAATTCGAATTCCATTTCCGACGAAAGCAACCAGCGCCATCCACTTACATTTGGGTATAAAAACAAATCAGACAGTGTTCAGCATTTCATCATAAATGGGAATGCATCTTATGGTGCCGTAAACTACAAAGACAATTCACTTTCAGAGCAATTCAGTAACGATACTCTAATAAATATGGTGGAAAGCAGATCAAAAAATAAAAACACACGGGCTGCTGCATCCCTGAATGCAAGCTGGCTTAGAAAAGGAAAAAAAGAGAGTGCTTTCAAATTATTCAAAAGTGATGCAGGAATAAACTACTCCCATAGCCTTGATCAACTGAAGTTTTTCGATTATTCCCATTTCCCTGAATTGGGGCTAAATGAAATAAGAAATCAATATCAAAACGATGAAAATGAGGTTATAAATGGTAGTTTCTCTGTTTCAACACTGATAAAAACCGGCAAGAAACTCTATATCAGTCCGGGACTTTCTTTTGAGGTCTATCATGAAACATTGCTTCGGGAACAAGGCATCCCTTCAGAAACAAACCTATCAATCGATTCACTTAGTCCAAAAATTAACTATTTATATTCTATTCTGACTCCTTCCCTTGAGTTTAAAAGAAATACGAAAAAAGCTAAACTCAGTTTTGGTGTTGAATTTGAGATAAGTCAAAACACCAATTCTATTGATGCCGATGAGGTTTCCGGATCAGATTCATTCATACTATCATTTCTATATTGGGAAAAAGAGATTAAAACAGGTCGCAGACTTAGTTTCATGTATCACTCAGGAATAAGCAGGCCGCGAGCTTCGCAGTTAAACCCGGTTGAAAACAATATCAATCCATTAAACCTATACCGTGGAAACCGATATCTGAGACCCGAGAAAGTACATAGTGCCATGCTTCAGTATATGCTTTTCGATCAGTTTTCATCCACATCTCTATTTCTGGGGATTAATGGCTCATATACACTCGAAAAAATGAGTTGGTCGAGAACAGTGAACAGTGATTTGAGTCAGAATTTATTCCTTGAAAATGTACCTTATGAATATGCAATGCGGGGTATGCTTGATTTCTCGACACCCATAAGAAAACTGGGAATCAATACATCTGTAAAACTTAGGGAAAACTGGTCACAAGGAATCAGTAGAATTGACAATACAGATAATATAAACACTTCATTCAGTCATAAAGTTGTATTAAGTCTGGAGAAACGTAAACATGAAAAACTTGATATTTCCGGAGGCGTGTCGTATGAAATTAATGACACCCGATATTCCATTCGAGAATCAATGAGTTATAAATATTATAATTTTTCCTATTTCGGAGAGATTGGCTGGACTCCAAATGACTCATGGTCTTTTGAACTCAGTGCTGACATTATGAATTATCAGGCTGATAATTTTGAAGAAGCATTAAGCGTTCCACTGCTAAATGCAGAAATGTCTTATAACTTTCTCAAAAACAAACGAGCCAGCATTACAATAAAAGGGTTTGACCTGCTGAATAAAAACTCAGGCATTGAAAGAAGCAGTTATGAGAACTATTTGAGAGAGAGCAGAACCAATATAATTGGCCGTTTCTATATGCTATCGCTTAGGTTTAGAATCAACAAATTTAAGGGCAATAATGATGGATTGAATATTGAAATGGAATAAAAAATGAAAAATTCCACTTCACGTGCAACTAAAAGACATATTTTTACGTCTTACGAGTAGAATTGTTCTTTTAATTGCCATTATCATGAAAAAAATAGTAATTCTCTTGTTCATTGCTTTTTCACTTTTTGTGACAGGACAAGCACAAACCATAGTTTATCAGGAAGATTTTAATTCCGGTATCAGCTCATGGACGGTTTACTCAAGTGGTACGGCCACACAAAGCTGGGACACTACTTCTACTCATTATGCATTCAGTTTCGACGGAACCCCGTTTATTATCACCTACGACTGGAGCGGAATTACAATGGTAGAGGAAATATCAAGTCCGACTTTTAATGCGGCAACATCAAATCCTTTATTTCTGACATATGAGTTCAGCTTTATGTATCAGTCCACTGCCTTGCAGGGGCTTGTTGATGTATATGACGGCTCAGCATGGCAAAATGTTAGGACGTTTTCCGGAACAGACACTGTCGGTATCGACACCATAGATATCAGCGCATATGCCAATGCAAACATGCAGGTAAGGTTTACAGCCAGCTGCAGTGGTGGATATAACTGGGAGCACGATTTTATGATTGATAATGTGAAGGTATATGAAATGCCTGCCACTGCAATTTCAGAAAACGACAGCCAGCCACCCTACCCTAATCCTTCCGAAAATGCACTCACATTGAAAGACATTAATGAGGCAGATATCGATTTTATTGGAATCTATTCTGTTTCCGGTGATTTGGTTAAAGTCTGTGAAAAGAAAACCGTTATAGATATTTCAGATCTGGAGGCTGGTTCGTATATTCTTCGTATTATTGTAAACGGTGCTTTTACCGACGATATGCTGTTTATTAAACAATGAGAAAACCTTATAAAGTATTTTTCCTGGTGGCTTCTCTTCTTTTTGGAAAAGAAAGCCTTGGGCAAAGCTTCTCACTAACCGATACTGTCTTTCAAAAAGACGATACCCTGCGAAAAACCATTTATTTCGATTACGATTCCTTTAGATTATTACCTGAAAGCGAACTGTTTTTAGATTCTTTGGCTATGGTTATGCATTATTTTGACAGTTTAATAATTCAAATAGAAAGCAATACTGACGACCGGGGTTCTGATGAATACAATTACCAACTCAGTGAAAGACGGGCAAGAGCAATAAAAGACTATTTAATGTTCAGAAAGATTCTTCCAATTCACCTCGTAGCCGTTGGAAACGGGGAAAAAGATCCGCTCATCCCGGTTAAAGAAATTGAAGCCATGAAAACTGAAGCAGAACAGGAGCATGCCCGCGCACTTAACCGACAAACCGTTTTCAGAATTATTGGATTTAA
>PKSX01000025.1 GCA_002869435.1 Marinilabiliales bacterium
ACGGACTTAATGTTTCATCTCAACTATCTGCAATTTTTATCACCATCGTTTCCGCACTTATTTTCGGATTTGTATCCGGAAAAATAATTTCGATCTTTGGTCGCCGGCAGGAAGCATATGTAGATGCTGAAGAATTTGAAGATGCCGAGGATTAATTACTGAAGAATATTTTTTTAAGGCAGCTCAATTTGGGCTGCTTTTTTTGTGGTATAGTGGTAATTCCTTCGTTGTTGACGGACTCTTCAACGTTATAATTCATATTTTGATGATATTTGCTTTATACTTCAATATTTTTTATATTTGTTATCGGGATATCATAAGGTTACGGAAAGTAAAACCAATACATTCATTATGAAAAAGTATTTATTTATTCTTACTTTCCTGTTTTCGTCATACTTATTTGCACAAACGCCGCATTTTGTTTGGGTGAAAGAATTACCATTTATGGTAGATTGTCAGGTGCTTGACCATGTCGGAAATATTTATCTCGCAGGCGATTTTTCCGACACAATTCCATTGGATACTAATATATTAATAGCTGAAAATGGAACTGATATGATTATTGCCAAATATGACAGTACTGGAAACTTATTATGGTATGATCAAATCTGTGATGCCGAGTATATGTATGTTGCTGATTTATCAATCGATAGCCACAATCGTTTACTTTTTAGTGGAATGTTTACATCTTATGCTATAAATGGAGGAGATACATTGTGGGGTACATACATGAGACACAATATGCTACTGATAAAATTTGAAGTTGACGGACGCAGAGCTTGGATGAAGTGTCCCGGATATCATCCATATACTTGCACTCACTTGTATCATTCAGTAATGGATAAAAATGATGAAATCCTTCTATACGGAAATACGAATTATTTTACTGGTCCTGAGCATTATATTATCATTGATGGATTAGAATATCAACTTGATGACGGACGTTTCTGGATGAAACTTGATACCGCCGGGAATTTTTTATGGCTAACAACTGCTCCAATTGATGTTGACGAGTTCTATTATTATAATAATAACTATTATGTTGATCAGGGCGATACGTTATCAAAGTATGATCTTTCTTTTGATCTGATTACAAAAAAGATAATATCTGCTGGTCCGGCACATACAGAAACAGAATATGTCAACCGATCAATCGCAATTGATAATGAGAAAAATATGTATTACCTTGGAGTGATAAATGATTCCATTGAATTTTTGGGCCAAACATTCTACGATGATGATTATGGGGAGGTAGTTTTATTATGCCTTGACTCAAATTGGAGTGAGAACTGGATATATCATTTGCCTAATACATTTCAGTCTTGGCCTGTTGACATGGCATTACATAATGATTTAATAGTGTTCACAATGCTATTTCGTGATACGGTTTTCATTAACAACGATACGGTGGTCTCGACAAATTTTAAGAAAAATGATATGATCGTTTTCGTTGATTTAGACGGAAATTATGTGTATCATGAAACTATATACTGCAATAGGGATTTAAGTGATATGGGTGTCATGATGAATGATGCTGTATATTTTGCAGGCATGGCAAGAGACTCTGTAAATCTTAGCAATTTTCATCTTAATCCACCAGGATTCTATGAAACGTATTACCTCGCCAAAATGGAATTCGATAATTTCTATGTCCCAACGAATAGCACAAATGTACTGGGCTACCCAAATCCGTTTAACGATGTAGTGTACTTCAATAATACCATTAATACAAATAATGCAATTCTTGATATTTACCGAACCAATGGTTTGCATATAGAACACTACGAATTCCAGGGTGCAGTGAATTCTGTTAACTTAGGGTATTTACCTCAGGGAATGTACATATTCCGCTTGAAAACTGACTCAGGAATTCACAGTGCGATAATGATGAAGCAGTAAGTTCTCTAATCTTCATCCTCAGAAAGATTATACTTCCTTTTTGTATACTTAGATTCACGCTTTTTGGGCCTTTTTCTTGACCCTACTATGGCAAGAATTCCTGAGAATACAGTTATGAGTGACGGGAGTGAAAGACTCCGCATATCTTCATTGAAAATCATTGATGTAAGAAAGGCTGCAGCACCAAGTACCGATAAAAAATACCCGATTTTTTTTAAAATAATTGCAGGATCTATATTCTTATTGTCGTGATTCGAATTCAGGACTTTGTGATCAACTTTACGAATTATTGATGATATTACTGCATTGTCAATACCTTTGTCTTCAAGCTCCTTACGTATGCTTGTGAAATCTCGACCTGAGCATTTTTCCCGGTAATAATGCTCAACAATATCGTAAAACTCCTGTGTGTTTAATTTTATTTGCAGACTCATCAGAAATATGGTTCATGCAAATGTATTATTTATAAGTCAGATTTCGTCCACCAATTTTCATTATTTTTGCAATACATTAACCGATAAAAATCCAACCATGTATACATTAGTTTTATTGCGCCACGGAGAGAGTGAATATAATAAACAGAATCGTTTTACCGGATGGACCGATGTGCCTTTGAGCGAGAAGGGTATAGTGGAAGCTAAAAGTGCCGGAACCATCATGAAAGAAAAAGGTTTCGATTTTGATATTGTGTATACTTCTGTTCTAAAACGGGCCATAAAAACTATGGTTCTTGCTCTGGAAGAAATGGATCGGATGTGGCTCCCGGTAAAGAAAAGCTGGCGTTTGAATGAAAAACACTATGGTGCGCTTCAGGGACTGAACAAAGCGGAAACGGCTGCCAAATATGGTGATGAACAGGTTCTGCAATGGCGCCGTGCTTATGATGTACGTCCACCCTTATACAGTGATGACGATATTGCAGAAATGCGTAAGGAAGCCCGCTATGCTGATGTTTCTGATGTGAAATATATGAAAGGTGAAGCATTGCAGGACACCGTTGAACGTGTAATTCCTTTATGGGAGAACGAGATCGCTCCCGATATCAAAGCCGGGAAACGTGTATTGATTGCAGCTCATGGAAATAGCCTTCGTGGTGTAGTAAAATATCTGGATAAGAAAACCGACGAGGAGATACTGAAGTTCAATATTCCAACGGGAATTCCTTTGGTTTATGAACTGGATGAGAATCTGAATACCATCAAATCATATTACCTGGCCGATGAAGATGCTTTAAAAGCTGCGCAGGATGCAGTGGCGAAGCAGGGAAAGGCAAAATAATCTGCAGAATTATTTTATTATTACTTTTGCGCTCGCATAAAAATAACCTATGACATTAATCAAATCTATAAGCGGAATACGCGGAACGATTGGCTCGAAAGCCGGTGAAGGACTTGACCCGCTTCAGGCAGTGAAATTTACACTGGCCTACGGAACATATCTAAGAAAAAAGAAGAAAGAAGGGCAGGTAACTGTTGTTTTGGGACGCGATGCCCGCATATCGGGTCAGTATCTCGAAAAACTGGTTTCCGCTTCGCTGAATTCAATAGGTGTAAATGTAATTAACGGTGGATTATCAACCACACCAACTATTGAGCTGGCTGTGTTAAACCACAAAGCCGATGGAGGCATTATTCTTACCGCAAGCCATAACCCCAAAAACTGGAATGCACTTAAGTTTTTCAATGAAAAAGGTGAATTTATCGATGCCGAAACGGGCAGTGAAGTGCTTAGAATGGCTGAAAAAGAGAATTTTACTTATGTAGAAGAAGATCAGCTGGGTACAGAAATTCACGACGATACATTCATTGCACGTCATGTGCAAATGATTCTCGATATGCCACTTGTAGATCGTGATGCGATTAAAAATGCCGGACTTGTTGTAATAGTTGATGCCATAAACTCAACCGGTGCATTGGCTATTCCTTCTCTGCTGGATGCATTGGGTGTGAAAAAGTATAAGGTTATTAACGACGATGTTAGTGGAAATTTCTCTCACAATCCGGAACCGCTGCCCGAAAATTTATCGGAGCTTTCGGCCATGGTGCGTGAGCGCGATGCCCATATGGGTATTGTGGTTGATCCCGATGTAGACCGTCTGGCCTTTGTGGACGAAGACGGAGAGATGTTTGGCGAAGAGTATACACTGGTGGCTGTAGCCGACTATGTTTTAAAGCATAGTAAAGGCAATACAGTTTCTAACCTCAGCTCTACAATGGCGTTGCGCGATATCACATTAAAAGCCGGTGCGGAGTATCATGCCTCAGCCGTAGGTGAAGTGAATGTGGTGAAGAAAATGAAAGAAGTAAATGCTGTTATTGGTGGCGAAGGCAACGGTGGAGTCATTTACCCGCCTCTGCACTATGGACGCGATGCCCTGGCAGGGATTGCACTTTTCTTAAGCATGCTGGCCAAGGACAAAAAGCCGTTGAGCATTTTGAAAACTCAATATCCGTCATATCAGATTTCCAAAAACAAGCTGGAACTTCCTGCCGGAACTGATGTAGATGCCATAATTGAGAAAATCAGGGTACAATACGATAAGCCCGAAAACAAAATCGACCTTCAGGACGGCTTAAAAATCGACTTTGGCACCGAGTGGGTACACTTACGCAAATCCAATACCGAGCCCATTATTCGTATCTACGCCGAAAGTGATTCCATGGTGAAGAGCGAATCTATTGCCAATAAGATTATGGGGGATATTAAAGAGGTTCTGAGGTAATAAAATCTTGTCATGCTAAGAGCGTCGAACTGCGACAAAATCTTATTGCAGACCGAAAACTAAACATTCTTATTTCCGAAAAAGACCTGAAATTCCACTAGCCATAAGAATGGTTGAGAATATCAGCAATAAAGAAAATATATCAAATTCAATAATTCCGTTTTCTGTCAATTATTCTTTAGTTTGAATAATTGATTTTATGATCTTATTGAATGTCGTTTTGTGACGTATCAACACTAAAGTCCAAGGTACCATTGTTGCTAATACAAAAATGAATAAAGGAAAAATGTATGCATTTATAACCACGGGAGTAGTTAATATGAAGTAGATAACAAATATCAACTCGATCAGAAATAATAGCGCAATGGGAAATATATTGATGGTATATGTTATTTCCCTGTCATAAATGCCTACTTTCTCAATATTAACAGCTGCAGCAGGAACACCAAACCAGAAGTCGACACCAAATTTGAATCGGATTAAATCATTTTTGATCTTTAAAGAATGCGACCCAAGTTCGTAGCGGTCGGCTCTTTTCTCTTTATGTAATACAGCATGGAATTTCTTAAGTATTGTTTCATTGCTGATCTGTTCGTTGTCAGCATCCAGTTTCTGAGAGAATGAAATTTTATAAAGGCTCATTAAAGTATATATGAATTAAGCAAATCTACAAATTTCATTTTGAACATTCAATATTCGGCATTATATTGCTTTTTAGTTATCAAAAAACACCTGTTGAGCACTTCTGAAAACTAATCGTTCTTTATTATATGTTTTCCCTTACTTTTGTATCATAAACACTAGCAATGGCACGAAAGAAACGCCGGTACAAAAAGATAACCATTGCCATTTCTGCTGATAAAGCGGCACTGTTTGATGTGCATTGCAGAAACAAGAAACTTACGCCAAATAAATTCTTTCGCAAGGTAATTTACAAGGAGCTGGAACATTTTGACGGCATGGTCATTGAACATGAACCTGAACCCAGACAACTGGATATCTTTGATGCGAATGCTCCGGACCATGAAACTCGAGTTGAAAACGTTACTCCGGTAATTAAGCTGAAACCTGAAATTGAAAAACCTGCACTTGCAGCAGAGAAAGAACCTGAACCTTTAGAGGAGTTTAAGACTACGCTTTTTTAGCTTTCAAAACCTCAGGTTTTGTGTGAGTATTTGTGGCAAACCTGACAGGTTTGTTACGCCGAACGACTTTCCTTTAAATGTTTCGGAATTAAGATGTTTTGCACTAGCTTAAAATATAAAATTATGTCATCTCGAGCGGAGTCGAGAGGTAGACATAGTTTTATTTGTAATTTCTATGACTGGATTTGTTTTTACATATAGAAAGTTCAGGTAATTTATCCCATTCATTATTAAACAAAGCTTCTTTCTTTTTTCTACTCCATTTCTTAATTTGTTTTTCTACTCCAATTGCCTGATTCGGATCCATTTCGTCTGAAGCCCATTTGAGTATTACAGGACGACGGGAGTACGTATATGCCTTTTTGTCAAGACCTTGGTTGTGTTGTTCAATACGTATATTCACATCATTTGATACACCTGTATAATATGTACCATCTGAACATTCCAATATGTAGACTTGTAGTAGATTCATAATGTAAATATAAACTTTCCTATGTTCTCGACTCCGCTCGAACTGACAGAAAGTTTGAAATTGGTGTTTTCTTTTATTCTCGACCCCCTTCGACAATGCTCAGGACAGGCCTCGAAGTGACAGAAAGGTTACGCCGAACGACTTTCCTTTAAATGTTTCGGAATTAAGATGTTTTGTACCGGTTTGAAATGGTTGCGCAAAAGCGACCATCGCTCAGGAAATTGTTGCATCAGTGATACAATTTTTGCACGGTGTTTCTTCATCGCGTCACTAATGGCCGGAGCAGAAATCGGAGTTTCCATGCTTTTGCCCACGTTGGCACCCGTTACACTTTGCCTTGAGTCGAGTACGGTTTTCACTGCATCTTCCAAGCGATCGAGCAGCTGATATGTTTTTAAATATCGGTGCTGAATAAGAGGTGTTTCAGTTTGAGAGTGCTCTTCAGCCTTCTTCTGCACGCTCAGCAATTGCCAGTTTTCTATAATGATCTTGCGATCAGAATCTCCCATAGCCTGAAGGTTGGAAGCCAAAGAAGCAGCCTGGTATAGCATCTCGCGCAGGGCAGGGGGGCTGCCACGGAAAGCCGCAATTTTCTCCCGTGCATCCGGACTTAATGCCAATTGCAGGTTTTGCTCACGCCCAATATTGATCAAATACTCAGATGCCATTTCCACTATCATCTTTTCTAACAGACGAATTTCTCCGCTCTGGCCTTTTTCTCCGGTGCTCTGTTGCCAGGCCATACTTTCCATACTTTGACGTATATATCCAAGCACCTCAAGATCCTTTTTGCGGCTCTCGCCAAATGCTTTTATGCTGTTGAAAGCCATTTGTGCAATAATCTCACGATTTTCCATGCTGAATGCATCATCGTTTTTCAGCATGCCGAAATGCTTTTTACTCTTGTCGAAATACAAAAACAGATATAAAGGAAAATCATCGCTGTTCTCTCGAATCACCAGAACATTTCTGTCCATTTCCTCAAAAAGATTTCTGGCCAGTGATTTTTCTTCTTCGAGATGAAAGGGGAGATCTTCTTCCAATTTCCATTCATAATCCTTTAGCCTTGAAAAGAATTCCATCATTTCAGAGCTCATAGATCCGTGTTCCCGATCCTCTTCGCCCGAATTAAGCGAAAGCAATTGATAGTTTTCATCCATTATGGTCATAGCCATAACCCGCGAAAGCATTGGAAAGACCTGCTTCACATGCTGAACTATAGCCCCCGGCTTTTCGGATGTGAATGAAAACCTCATAATATTAAAACAACAAAAATAAGTAATTTATTATAAATTAAGCAAATAATTAAGCATGAAATTAAGTATTAATTAAGCGGATTAATTAATTTATTAAGCACTTAAATTGCTTAAAATATTAGTATTCAGCGCTATACAGTTATATCTTTGTAAAAAAAAGCCATGGAAATTTACAGTGCCTATCGTCGTCCGAATTCACAAAAAAGCAATACGCTTAAGAATGAAGTATTTATTGAATGGAAAAAGAAGAAGAAATCAGAATTGCCGAGAAACAGAGTAAAAACTGTTTCCACGAAAAACGAAAATGATGAAAGCTGGTTGCTGCAGGTTCAGAAACGCTGGGCGGTTTTGCGAGAGAAAGCCATGGAATACTTCTTTCCGGAGAGTGTAGCTTAAGAAACCCCTTATATCTGCTTTGTTGTACTGCGCATCAATGGGACGGTTGTTCTGTTGGTGCGTTTATTATTTCTCGTAAAGGCGTGGAGAGCGCATAGGAATTATTCAAAAAAAAAACCACGCTTTCGGCGTGGTTTCGGAAGTTTATCTTCTTTTTTCTTTAATTCTTGCTTTTTTACCGCGAAGTTTTCTAAGGTAGAAAATTCTTGCTCTGCGAACAACACCAACTTTATTTACAATAATATCCTCGAGGAAAGGACTGTTGATCGGGAAAATACGTTCAACGCCAATATTATTTGAAATCTTTCGTACGGTAAATGTTTTATAAGTACCTTTTCCTGAGATTTGGAGTACGATGCCCTGAAAATCCTGGACACGCTCCTTGCTACCCTCAGTAATTTTATACTTTACTGTTATAGTATCTCCTGCTTTAAATACAGGTAGCTTTTTCTTCTCACTGATTTGTTCCTCTGCAAATCTGATCAATTCTCCCTTATTCATGATCGCTGTTTTTCAAATTAAAAACGAAGTGCAAATATACTGTGTTTTTTTGATATAGATGCAAATCTTAAAATATTTTCTTCAAAACGGAAAAGGAAGCTGGTTCAACTCCCTTTTCCTGGTGACCCCATCAGGATTCAAACCTGAAACCTTCTGATCCGTAGTCAGATACTCTATTCAGTTGAGCTATGGGGCCATTTTGAGTTTGCAAAAATAGGAAAAAATATCAATTTG
>PKSX01000046.1 GCA_002869435.1 Marinilabiliales bacterium
AGGCTTAAAGAGTTAGGACAAACATTTACCCAGACGCTGATTGGTGTTACAATTATCTTCTTTTTCCTTATTCTAGATGATGAAGTTTCCTCATACGTGTATTATTACAAGAGTTATCTGTTTTTGTTGTTTTCTCATTTGTTGCTGACATATTTTGGCAGATTAATGATTACTACTTCAACAGCCAGAAAAATTCATAGTGGAAAACTTGGTTTTAATACAATAATTGTAGGAAATAACGGAAATGCATTGCGCATATATAAAGACATTACAGAACAGGAGCAGAGTGCGGGAAATATCTTTGTGGGATATATCAGAGTGCTTACTGATCACAGCGACACACTTGAAGAATTTCTTCCTTGTCTGGGGGAGCTTGACCAGCTTAAAAAGGTTATTCGGGAAAAAGGAGTAGAGGAGCTTATTATTGCTGTTGAACCTAGTGAACATGAAATTATTGCTAAAATTCTGACTCAGGTTGAACATGTTCCGGTGGATATTAAGATTCTGCCAGATGCAAAGGATTTATTGTCGGGTGCTGTGAAAATGAGTTCAATTTTTCATACACCGCTGATTCATGTTTCAATGGAACTAATGCCACAGTGGCAATATGTTGCCAAACGTCTTATTGATGTTCTGGCCTCCATTATAATTATGCTAATCTTGTCACCGGTATATATCTTTACTGCACTAATGGTTCGTTTTTCTTCCAAAGGTTCTATTATTTACAGTCAGGAACGAATTGGATTAAATGGAAAACCATTTGTTATGCATAAGTTTCGTTCCATGGTTGTGAATGCCGAGCAGAACGGTCCGGCACTTAGCAATAAGGAGGACCCGCGAATTACCAAATGGGGTAAAGTAATGCGGAAATATCGCCTGGACGAACTTCCGCAATTTTATAATGTTCTAATTGGAAATATGTCTTTAGTGGGACCCAGGCCTGAAAGAAAGTTCTTTATTGAACAAATTATGGAAAGGGCTCCCTATTATAAATTATTACATAAAGTAAAACCCGGAATTACAAGCTGGGGACAGGTTAAATATGGCTATGCCGAAAATGTGGACGAAATGATAGATCGTCTGAAATATGATATTCTATATATTGAAAATATGTCGCTGGCCATGGATTTTAAAATCCTGATTTATACCGTCCTTATTGTATTTCAGGGAAGGGGTAAATAAAAAACTCCCGCATTTCTACGGGAGCCTACTTTTTGGATGAAATTTTGAATTAATAATTATAATCACTGTCAATCCAGAAGATCATGAATTTTACTTTATACTTATTTCCGTCAATATCACTGTCATAGTTTTCAATTACAACTTTGTATTCCTCTGTACTGTTGCAAGTAAACTCAAGCAACTCAATCCCGTCGCTGGATGAACTTTCTAACAGTAAATCGCCATCCATGTCATAGAGATATAAGTCTATATCATACACGTTGTCCATTTCAGGAAATCCAATAATAGCGTAGTCATTACCTTCGTAGAATGTTTTGTAATGGTATGCCCTCATTCCTTCAGATATATAGGCATATTGCGAGGTTGATAATTCATAGCCCAGATCCTCAAACATTACTGTAACTTCTTCTTCAAGAGTTAATTCAGGGCTGGTTTGAGCCGAAATATTTCCAATACTGATTAAGAATGCTGCAAATGCAATTAATATTTGTTTCATTTGTCCGTTGTTTTGGTTTATTACAAAAGTAATTTTAATTTAGACTGATTACAAATAAAAAATGTTATTTAGGCGTTAAAAAAGTAATGGTGAGGGGTAAATACAAAAAATTAACAAAAACTCCCACTCATTTCTGGTGGGAGTCAGTAAGTATATCAGTTTGTTTTAATGAACAATCAGTATTTGTGAATCACAGTAGTTCTTCGACTGAAGATGAACAACATAGGTTCCTGCCTGTACTCCTTGAAGTGAAATATTATGGCTACCTGCAAGAGACTTTTCGAAACTTTCAGTTACTATTGTTCTTCCAAAGAGATCTTTGATTTCGATAATGCCTTTTTCTGCTTCCGGCAGGTTAAAATCGATCTGAACATAATTATCTGCCGGGTTTGGATATGCAAATAGTTCCGGCTTATCAGAGAAGCTCATTTCCTCTACATCATTGGTTAGACCTACAGTAAACTGCATATAGACTTCACCCCCAAAATCGCTTCCAAATACTTTTAAGTATGCTGCATTGGTTGCACTTTTGAATCTAATATACCCATTTCCCTGAGCTGAATTAGCCCACCATGATAATCCATCTTCACCACTATCGGTTAATCTGAATTCATAACATCCAGTAGATAATGTCATTGTATCTCTGTAAAATGTATTTGGGGAGAGACCAACACTGCTTCTTTCAAAAACCAGATTACCCTGATCGTCTTTCAGGGTCCAGGCATTTTGAGAAGGAATATTATTAGTTCTGAATTCAATAACAAATGTTTCCGGCATGACAGGAACATATTCAAAATCGCTAATCCACATATTGTTGGCAGAATATTCATCTGTACCTCCATTGGGTTTTGAGATGCTGAAAACAAATTTATCGGCTCCCTGTGCCCAGGTAAATGTGTCTAGTACAACATTTTGAGTTTCCATAAACTCAAGTGATCCTGACCAAATGTATGTGCTCATCGGTGCTCCTTCAATTCCATATGCAATTTCCAGAGATGTAAGCGTAGTGCTTCCTGTGTTTCTGATTACAATTTCAGGTTTGGTACAAATCGGGTTCATTCTTCCCCACATGTCATCATTCGTTGGTGAAATAACATTATAAATATCTGCATCAAGTGTGAAGTTTGGTGCACCATAGGTGATGAGCTGATCTTCAATGCGGTAATAATCCCACCCGCTTGTATGTACATAGGACTGAACATCATGGTCGAGCTCTACTGTATCTCCTGGTGTAATATAGGGTGTAATTTCATAGTCATAGGTCCACACTTCCGCGCCGGGACACCAGTTGGAGCGATCATAAACCCATGTTCCACCCTGAGGATACAGCGGGTTTAAATCACAATTATCTCTCCAAACCAGTTTTGAAAACCGTTGAACACTATCAATCAGAAAATAATGGGTTTTAGCGCAAAATTCTGCACAGTTTTGGGGAGAGTCCATCCCATGGCCTGTAATTCTCGATTTCCAGCGTGCTGTATATGCATTAGCCGGGATTTTGGTTTTTATCGATGGTAAATAAGTGTCGATTGGTGTTGCCCCATCTCCATAATTGAAGCTTCCATTCCATAAGTTTTCAATTGAAATGACATCACGTGGAGGAGTACCTTTTATCATCACAAATTTCATGTCGAGAAGTTCCTGCCAGTTCCCGGCAGCAAGGCGCACACTATCAGCAAGTAATGGTCTGTAATCGGTTACATCGAAAGTCCATGTCCACCCATCACCAAGGCTAAGTCCGTTTCCGTAAGGAGTGATATATCGTGCCAGCTCATAACGAATTACCTCCGGGAAATAATCCCAGTAGCTGTAATATAATTGATAAATAGTGGTGTCTGCACCAACCCAGACGGAATCAATTATCGCTCCGGTAATATCATAATTATAATTGTAATATGCTGCAGGCCAAACAATCACTGTGTCAGTTGGTTGGCCGGGATTATTCACGGAATCGGCAAAGTATACAATCTGCCACGGAGCGTTCTGAGTACTGATAACCATACAAACACTATCGGTATGTGTGTTGAAGACTCCCTGTTCAAAAATAATATCGGGACGAATGGTTCCGGGAGTGAATCCAAAAATATAGTCTGCTGGATGCTTTAGTGGATTTGTAGTGTTTACCAAATCAGCGGGGCCGGTTGCACAAGCAGCTGAATCACCTACATTCGTATTGTTTCCGTCGTTAAAAGGGAAATAGGTGATTAGCTTATCAAACTCAGGATGTGAAGCATCAATGCTTTTTTTCATATAATCCTGAATTGTAGCCTGACTGAGCTCTGCCTTGAATAAAGCAAATTCATCCATACGGCCTTCATACGCAGATGACCCGGGTCCTCCACCGCCAATAAAATATACAGATACTTCATCCAGATCGTTATCCAGCCCGGTACCACTATGCCACAAATTTCCATCAAGATATATTTTCATGTCTCCGGTCATTACATTTTTTGTAAATGCCCAGTGGTGCCATGCACCTTCAGTTTCAGCAGTTGTTGCCGTTTTGTTTATTCGGTCGTAACTTGAACCATTGTTTCCGCAATCCCAATACACGCCAAGATTTGACCACGGTACATGGGTGTTGAAAACGCGGTTGCCGTCAATGGTGTTACCGCGAAAACAAGTGCCGTTTTGCGGCTGAGCATCAATGTTTCCATATGCCCAGAAAGTGATACTTATTAACGAGTCGATGGTTAAAAGACTGTCATTGAGTGGAACCGGAATATAGGCAGACCCGGTAAATTCAACGCATCGGTCAGATCCGCTTCGGGAAAGTGCTGCGGTATATCCGGCGTCGTTTGACGCTGCAAGGTTATCAGTTCCGGTGGAGTAGTTTTCGTATGCAATTTCAATAATAATATTTGAAGTGCCGTCCCAGTTGAATGCATTTAAAAATGCAATGCTGTTCCAGCCGCTTACTGGTAATAGATTATTAAAATATACTTCGGTAAACGCAGAAAAGTCGAGAGAATCCTCGCATAGAGTATCCATGGTTGTGAGCATCATTTTTATTTGCAGATTCTTAATAGTACTGCCAATACTGCTCAGGTTAAGTCTGAGCCCGGTAATATCACCGTTGCTCATTCCGGCAGTAACCAGTTCAGATGCTCTCCATAAATAAAATGATCTGGACACCGGTATCGAAGTGCCAAAGGGATGGGTTTCGTTAGATGTGGCAGCAGCAATGGTATATGCGCTTAAACTAGTCGTATCATCATACACTGTATTATAGTACATTTGGGGAGTGTTTGAGTATGTGGGACTGTTGGAATAGCCAACGCTGTCGGCCTCTGCTCCATTAAGTTGCCACCATGGCTGTATAATCTCTGAAGAATCTGTATTGCCGGTATAATCGTATAAAAAGGTATAGGTCAGATAATCCCATTCACCACAGGCCGGATTTTGGGCCGGATTGCACTTAAGTGTATATAACATTAAGATTTTTTCAAACTGAATGGTATCAGACGGAAACTCAAACCATGCATCTTGCGGAGAACCGAATGTAAATGTTTGCATTACAATCGTGTCTTGTGCGCGCAAACTCAAATTTGAAACCAATACAAGGATAAATAAAAACCCAAACAACCTTTTCATAATAAATTTTTTTCAAAAATAATCTAATTAACATATTTAATATGCTTTATCTGTGTCGTCTTATCAAAAAACCAACTGTGTTTGCATAAAATCATAAAAAAACCCGAAGCTGACGGGATTTCAACTTCGGGCCACACGAACAAAGCACCAGAATATATAGGGTTACGGGATTTGATTAATGCTTAAAGATACAATGGGAGTGATCGATTTTATAGGTCTTTTCAGTTTTGGGCGGCTTTTGTTCAGTTTTCGGCGATTTTCTATCAGTTTGGCATATTATTTTTAATATCTTTGAAGTGAATAAATACCAACAATTATGAAAATAATACGTCATTTACTGACATTCTTGTTTGTAATAAGTCTTTCTCTGCAAACCATGGCTCAGAAAGAGATTACATTGGCCGATATCTGGGCTACATACAAATTTTATCCTGCATATATTGCCGATATTCAAAGTTTGCCTTCCGGCGATACATACAGTGTCTTGGAAGGGAGTAAAATAGTTGAGTATGAATATAAGAGCGGCAAGGAAGTAGGCGTTTTGCTTAATGGTGATGAACTTGATTTTGAAGGAAGTTCGATCGATATTCAGGAATATGTATTCAGCCCTGATATGAAGTTTGCCGTACTGGGTTCAGATCTCGAATCCATTTACAGACATAGTGTAAAAGGCGATTATTATGTTGTTCGTATGGATAGCAAAGAGGTGATTAAAATTCCCGGTGACGGTAATGTGCGTCTTCCGGATATTTCTCCCAACGGAAAACAGGTTGCGTATGTTCGCGATAATAACCTCTATGTATTCGATATGGAAGGGAAAGAAGAAACAGCTATTACTACCGACGGGGAGTTCAATAAAGTGATTTATGGAACTACAGACTGGGTTTATGAAGAAGAATTTGGGTTTACAAAAGGTTTTTTCTGGTCGCCTGATGGTGGATACATTGCATATTACCGCATGGACGAAAGCAGTGTGAAAGAATGGAATATGACGATTTATGGAAATCTTTATCCCGAGCAATACAAGTATAAGTATCCGAAAGCGGGAGAGGATAATTCACTGGTGGATATATACGTATATAATCTCGAGTCGGGTAAAAGTGTAAAGATGGATGTGGGTGAAGAAACCGATCAGTATATTCCCCGTATTAAGTGGACTGAAAGGCCTTATACTCTTGCCATTCAGCGCATGAACCGCTTACAGAATCATCTCGATATTTTACTTGCAGATGCCGGCAATGGAGGCACTGAGGTTTTGTATTCTGAAGATAATAAATACTATATTGACGTAACCGATAACTGGTATTTCCTGAGTGATAATACCGGCTGGATTATGACCTCTGAAAAATCGGGATACAACCATATTTATCTTATGGATATGGAAGGTAAAGAAAAGAAACAGCTTACCAGTGGGGAATGGGATGTAATGTCTGTTTTGGGTGTGGATGAAAAGAATGGAATTGTTTATTTCATGTCTTCAGAAGACGGTCCTCAAAACTCCATGCTCTATTCGGTTTCTATCGATAAGGGTAAAGCAACAAAAATTTCCAAGGAAGATGGTGTTCATAATATCAGTTTCAGCAACACATACGAGTATTTTATCGACGATTACAGCAACGCTGATAATCCACCGGTGTATACGGTTATGAACAGTAAGGGTAAGAAAGTAAACGTGATGGAAGACAATGCTGACCTGAAACAGCGCATGGATGATTATGGTTTTGTGCCGGTAGAGTTTTTTGAGTTTACAACGTCAGAAGGAGTTTCACTGAATGGTTATATGATGAAACCTGCCGGTTTCGATGCTACCAAGAAATACCCTGTGTTTATGTATATGTACGGAGGCCCCGGAGTAAATACCGTAATGAACGAATATGGCTATTTTAATTATGCCTGGTTTCAAATGCTGACACAAAAAGGATATATTGTAGTAAGTGTAGATAACCGTGGTACAGGTGGCAGAGGCGAAGAGTTTAAAAAATGCACCTATTTGCAGCTGGGTAATCTTGAGTCGATCGATCAGATTGAAACGGCAAAATATCTAGGTACTTTGGATTATGTGGATAAAGACCGTATTGGTGTATTTGGCTGGAGTTTTGGCGGATATCTGTCGACCTTATGTATGACCAAAGGAAATAAATTCTTCAAAGCCGGTATTGCTGTGGCTCCTGTGACCAACTGGCGTTATTACGATAATATTTACACCGAACGTTTTATGCGTACACCGAAAGAGAATGCCGACGGCTACGATGATAACTCACCGATCAATTTCGTGCAGAAACTCAAGGGCCCATACCTGCTTGTGCATGGAACAGCCGATGATAATGTGCATGTACAAAACAGTATGGATCTTGTGGATGCACTTGTGAATAATAATAAGGACTTTGAAATGTTCTTTTACCCGAATAAGAACCATGGAATCTATGGTGGATATACCCGATATCATTTATATAATATGATGACGGAGTTTATTCTTGAGAATCTATAGAAGACGCGGATATACGCTGAAATTCCTGATTTTACGGATTTACGCGGATTGTTATTTTGGAAAATCCTGTCAGCAATGACGGGATTTTTTATTTGAGCTTGTAAATAAATACCAGTTCTGCAATATGTTTCATGCTTGTTACAGAACTTTCCAGGTATTGAAAAGTATTGGTTAATCCAAGGTGAAATGAGTATTTTGGAGCCAGGCTGATACTCTCATTTATATTAATCGGGTATTGTAGGCTGCCAATAAAACTAAAACTCCAGTTTTTATTGATTTGCACCGAATCGTTGTCTATAGTAGATGAATTAGACCCTTGAGTTATGTTAAAGCTGTATTTCTCACCATTTGCTACACTGTGAATACTATATCCTGCACTTAAACCAAAGCACAAATCAATCTTTTTTATTGCCGTGACGTTAAATAAATAGGCATGAATAGAAATCTCATTTCGTTCAACATCTGCCGAAGTGTAATAACTCCCACCAAGCCCCCCATCTCCGGTATAAAGATATCCTTCAATATGATCATAATGCAGATAGAATTTGGGGTTAAATCTCTTTTGAGTCAGTCCAGATATACCAAATCCAAATGAATATCCAAAATCACTCTCAAAGTCTTTTCTGAAATGCGACTCTTCCGATTGGTATGAAAAGAATCTATTCAGATTTGCACCGGCAGAAACTTCAAAGTTCTGAGCTTCGGATAAAACAGAACTGAGAATCAAAACTAAAAATATAATTTTTTTCATTTCTTAAATCCAATAATTCTGAAAACGGTTTGTCGGTTAAGTGCGCGGGCATGCTCCTGTTCTGCTTCAGTTTTCATGGCTTCAATTTCTTTAACCGGGATG
>PKSX01000006.1 GCA_002869435.1 Marinilabiliales bacterium
AAAAATGAGCACCGTTCATCACTTTCATCCTTTTACCGTTCACTTCCCAATTGCACTAACGATTACAGGGTTCGCTGTATTAAGCATTTACGTGTTATTAAAAAAACAACAGCAATTGTTTAATGTTGGACTATTTTTAATCGTTGCTGCTCTTGCCGGTATGGGTATGGCCTATATATCCGGGGAGTTTTTTACTCCCAAACTAAGTGGAGAGATGCATGAAACCAGAGAGCTACATGAGTTTTATTCTAAATTAGTGTCGTTTGTTACTTTGGGTGGTGTTATTTTCTGGCTATTGTTCAAAAATAAAAAACCCACATTGGCTTTGTGGGTTTTCTACATTTCGGTGCTTGCTGCAACCGGCTTAATTTTATATACAGGCTATTTAGGCGGAAGCCTGGTTTACGACCAGATGATTCCACAAGAACTGCTTCGATGATTACTGCTTGATCAGTTTAATACTATAAACCGACTCATCAGAACTGAATTGAAGTATATAAATTCCGTTTTTCAGATTACTGATATCCATAACCTGTTTATTCGAGATCACCTCATACCGCATTACAGTTTTTCCGGTAATATCCATAATATTCAGAACCTGACCATCTGCTGAAACAACAGTAAGTGCATTTCTTGCCGGATTTGGATATACAGATGGCATTTCGTAAGTAAGTTCATCTACAGATACTGTTCCTGTAGTAAAACTCCAAACCAATTCTTCATTCTCTGAGCATTCCCACTCAACCGTTCCCTGTGGTATGGTAACAGTATATTGTGTATTCCCGGCAAAATCGGCATGACTGATAATAAGGCTGTCGTTTGAAACTACTGCACTAATACCTGAAACAGGTGTGCTACCATCAGTTATTACAATTCCACCAGTACTAACAATAGAAATATCCTGGTCAAATTTTACTATGACCTTGTGATTTAGCTGAACATCTACTGATGCATTAGCAGGGAACTGAGAAACAACATTCAGAGAAGGATCCGGGTGCATTGTTTCCAGATCAAGCAAGAAGAGTTCACCTGAATATCCCGCAATACTATTTGCCGTTAAAACAATCCCTCCAATAGACACGGTAGTACCTATAATATTTTCGTGTGTAAACAAACCTCCGGCACCAGGTGTAGCTCCGGAAAATGATAATTGATTAGCCAAATCAAAACTTCTTCCTGTCGGTTGGCCTGTATAAATATCTACTTCTGCAAGGTACACATCGGATGGAGAACCTGGACGACAAAATACCCAAAGATATTCGCCGGGGCAAGACCAGCTGTCATATGCCAGACCATAACGATTCTCAAGACCAGTAAGGTCTGCATTAAGAATAGGATTTACAATTCCTGACTCTGTGCTGAGCGAACCCGATTTATCCACAAGGTAGATATCACCGGTTAAATTCCCTAGCCAAAACTCATCGCGTGTATCATCATAGGCTATATATCTTACCATTGCACCCGAAGGTGTTCCAATTGTATTTATGAGTGTTGGATTTACAGTATCCAGATGCAGCTCATACATATGGGGTGTACCGGCACCACCAAAAAAATGTCCGCTAACAGGGTCGTAAGCCATATCACGAATTCCAACCGTAAGTCCCGGAACAGAAAACGTGTCAACCAGCTCACCAGTTAAAGAGAACTTTGCAAAAAGACCAGGCGTGGTCCAATAAGAAGCATAGAAATAATTGCCATCGGTTTCTATGCCGAGGATTCCATCCAAAACAGAATCAGCTTCAAGCTGCACATATGTTTGAGTATTGACAACATTTTTTGTCAGTGTATCATTAACAGGGTCTGTATCCGTTCCTAGACCTGTCCAGCATTTAAATATATAATTTCCATATGCAGAAAGATCAGCTGTTGCAGTAAATGTATATTGAAATGTGTCTCCGGGTGCCAGACTGGTAAATCCACCATACAGATTATCAAGCGTTTCATTTACTACTGTTCCACCATTGACCTGAAAAGAAACCGGAATAGATGTTTGAGCCTGTGTACCGAAATTTGTCACCATAACACTTACATTTTCAGTAGCCGTCATTTCAAAATCACTAACGGGGCCGGCAAGAACACTGATACCAACATCATTGAGTTGCGGATCCCATATTTTTACATTGTCAATGGCCCAGTAATAATCATTATTTGCACCATGATACCAGAAACGCACTTTAAATGCAGCATTTTTATGAGCTGTTACATCAAGTACCTGATGATCGGGGCTGCTCCAGTTTCCTGAGTCTGCATCCACCGAATACACATTTACCCATTGTGAACCGTTCCATACATCTACGTCACCTACCTCGGTTCCCCCTCCTCCAAACTCATTGAAATACTGATCGAATTCAAGAATTACACTGGTATAGGAAGAAACATTATATGCCGGTGAAACCAGTTTTTCACTTAAATCAACAGCACCTGCAGCATCACTGTTTACAAAAGCGAAGGGCGTACCGTTAAGAGTGTTGGTTTGATATGCAGAAACCACCTCCCATGTGTAATTATCGGACAGGGTGTCTTCAACCGACCATGATGATGGAATAATTCCCGAATCAAATGTTTCGTACACGGCAACTGCCTTTTGTGCATTGACCATTACTGAGAGCAGTAAAAAGCTGAAAGTAAGAAAACCTAGTAAATACCTCATGTTGTTATAGTGTTTGTGTTTGTTTTTAGACAAAAAAAAAGGCGGGAAGTTGTATGGTTCCCGCCTGCAATATTAACAAAAATAGAAGTATTATTCAGATTGAATCAATAGTTCTTCCAATGCACTAATTCTTTCTTCTAAATTTTGAATGTATTCCTCCTGATCTTCCACTTTTTGCTCAAGCTCTTCCACTTTTGCATCTTCTTCCTGCATGGCTTTAACTAAAACAGGAATAATATCGGAGTAAAACACACCCATGTATTCAGCTTTCTGGACTTCAAATTTCAAAGGCTCTTCGCTTACACAAACCATATCATGGGTCTTAACCACCTCGGGAATCACTTTAAGAAGATCCTGCGCGAGGAATCCGAGTTTTGTTTTTTGATCAGGATCAGCATCAATCCAGTCAAAAGACACAGGTCTGAGTTGAAGAACTTCATCTAACCCATATTCTATAGCTTCAATATTCTTCTTCAATGTTGAATCTGAGGTTTGAATGGTTCCGTTGGCAGCATACACAGCCGACCATCTTCTTGTTAAAGATCCTAAAGAATATGTATTGTCAACAGTAGGGCTAAAACGGTTATTAATCATCGTTTCAGCAGACTGATCAAGCAGATATTCCATTGACCCTATACCAACTGCCGTACCGTCCCAAGAATCATTAGCACAATCAATCACATAGTCAACAATAGTGCCACCAACTGAAGTGCCATTTTGATAATCGGTAGTAGTGAGGTTTGTTCCAAATCGCACCAGGTCCTCATCAGCATTTACCCACATTGCATGAGTACGTGTATCTGATTCCACTCTGAAATCATAATCACCGCCAATTTCATTGAAAATGGCATTTCCATTATTGGTAACAATTGAATATGCATTTGATGTACCGGCCACATTGACATACAGACCATAATGATTTCCTGTACCAGTCAGGTTTAAATTACTATAATATCCATATGCAGCATCATTCCCTGATCCGCCAATACTGCTATAGTCAGCGTATGCGGTACCCGAATAACTTGAGCTTGTATTCATTATTTTATACTCTCCATATTTCACTCCTGATGAATAATCGACTGAAGTGTATTCTCCATAAATTGTTGAAGTATTGGTTGAAGATCCTACATTCATTAAATTATATGAGGCGTAGGCAGGAGAACCTGCGGTTGATCCATTTAGATACATATAATTATATAGTCCATAATGTGTTCCGGTACCATTTGTATAATGATAATTATAAATTCCATAGTTTGTAGAGGTACCATATGAACTCAGATAGTTTCTCATACCATACGCTGAAGAATTTGAAGCCGAGTTCTGATAAACAGTATTATATATTCCATATCTGCTGCCAGTTCCTTCCGAATTTATATAATTATAAATACCATATTTTGTACTGTTCGTTGAACTGTAATTATAGTTTAATTGTGTATAAGTGGATCCAGTGTATGCACCGTCATGATAATTGTACATATTGTATGCTACGCTACCATCAGTTGCTTCAATTCTGTTGTAGAGGTTTGATGCGTTATCCAAAGTAGTTCCGATTGAGACAGTTCCATCACTTTGAATTCTGGCTGCTTCTATATTACTTGTTCTGAATACCATATCCTGTGCATCAGTTGTTCCAAGAAAATTTGTTGTTGGATCTGTGCCGGCATTTCCCAGAATATGCCAGTCTTCACCGTAACCAGCCTGAATCCGCACCCATTGAGAACCATCCCAGTAATAGTAGCCAGGAATAACATCATTTGGAGCCGTTCCTGCAGTTGCTGTATTGTACACCAACAAACTTGCTACAACTCCTCCTCCAATAGGTAAATTACTATTGGTAGCAGTTAATGCAACTCTTGGAATTAAAACACCTTTATTTGTTGTTCCCACTTCCAACGCAGCACAGTTAGTAACAGGGTCAACTTGAATTCCAACATCTCCGGCTCCGTCAATTACAAAATCGGGAGCACCGGCAGGAAGAACATCTTCATCATAAACTCTTAGAATATCGTTATCACCGGGCGACCAAATTACAGCACAGTTGCCATTGGCAAAAAAACCACCTCCTTCTCCGTTGGAACCCTCAAGCCACACACCATTGTTTGCACCGTCAGGGTTAAAAGTTGTTGTTTGCCCAAATAGTCCTGTGTTTCCATAATGAATCACACCTCCGGAAGTAGAATTTACATACATATTAGTACTCACCAGTGAATTTCCGGCAACATGAAGAGCCTGAGTTGGTCCTGCCGTATTGATTCCAACGTATCCAGAACTCAATACTCTCATTCTTTCGGCATTATTGGTTCTAATTACAAAGTCCTGCGCATCTGTTGTTCCAATAAAGTTTGTTCCGGGATTTGTTCCAGTGTTACCTAGCAAAGTCCAATCGTCGCTGGCCGGCCCTGTAAAAAACTTCACCCATTGTGAGCCATTCCAATAATAGTATCCCGGACTCACATCATTTGGTGCTACTCCTGCAGTGGCAGTATTATACACCAGCAAACTGGTGGCAGGACTTGCAATTGTTGTAACATCAAGTGCTCCTGTTAATGCAACTCTGGTTATAAGAACACCTTTGTTGGTTGCCCTTACTTCAAAAATGCTTGACGCATCAGGTGTAATTGCAGTATTACTGATGCCAACACTCTGGCTAAATACAGAAACAGTCCCCAAAATGAGAACCAATGACAAAAAGAAATTTTTCATTAATAAACCCCCAAATAATAATTAAACTTCGCAAATCTAGCAACTTTATTTATTATGAACAAAGTAAATAGAAAAAAAGAGGGCATAAGCCCTCCAGATATTCATATATAATTTAAATTTTTCGAGATTAAACTACTGTACGATAACCTTGAACTGATGCGCCTGATTGATCAGAACCACATAAACTCCTTTTTCAAGGCCTGATATTATGTTTTCATTCAAGTCGAATTGTGCCTTTTGTCCCAGCACCGTGTATATTGAAAGCTCATTTATTTGTCCCGAAACAAATACAGGTTCTCCAACACTGATCAGATTTGGATAAACTTCAAATCCTGATTCACCACAATCAATATATTTAATTCCTGAATAAGTATATGCACCGTCAAAATCGGTTTGCTTAAGGCGGAAATAACGGTAATTGTTTTCTACCACAACTGAATAGCGGTTTTCAATATTAGAATTTCCTGCACCCTGAACAGTTGCCACCGGAATGAAATCTGTAGTATTAATGGCTCCCTCAACTGTGAAATAGTCATTATTGGTTTCTGTAGCTGTTGCCCAAATAATTGCTACATCATCATCAGAACAATTCAGGTCAAAATAACTGAGTTCGATCGGAACCGGAAAGATTGGAACAGTTGAACAACTACCAGTTGAAGAATATGTTGGGTTACCCGGAATATCAAAGTCAACTGTTCCACCATCCCCATTATAAACATAATAAGCATCATATGCAACATCATCTGAGCCACAACCGGCCACATTTACCTCAAGTGTTCTGAATGTGCCAATCGGGTTGCCTCCATTATTCACAAAATGTCCAGCTGTGTTACCAGCACATTGAAATACTGCATACAAAGTATAATTCAATGAAGAAAAATCAAACTGAGTATAATTAAAGTCTGTGCTTGTAAAGAACATGACCTCTGCTCCGGCAGGGATAATACCACCCGGAGGTTCAACCAGCATTCCCCCTGCTGTAATTGTTAAATTTATTGCCGTAACAATCGCAGCTGTTGTTGCGTCCTGGCAGATTCCAAGCCATGGGTTATTTGGCCAGGTAATGGTAATATCATTAACATCAATAGGATTTCCCCCCACTGAAAAGCGAAACATTTCATTTTCTCCCTCAAAACCAACATCCTCACATGCATCTACCAGGATACTCTCGATTTCCAAACAAGAGCAAGGTCCTCCGGACAAATTGATAGTAAACGGAGCCGAGCTTGTGCCAATTACTACCGGATTGCTACTGACCACTCTGATCAAATAACCAGCTCCTGTTGGGGTGGCCGGAGGAATGGTAATATTAATTGTACCGGAATTTGCGTCACTTACAAGGGTACCAATATCTACAGGGCTTGCAAAACTGCCGCTTGCGTCAGACAATTGTGCAGTATAAGTATTTGAAGTAAAAGGATCGGTAGAAGTGAAAGTAACTGTTCCTGAAGCACCGGTTGAGCATGTTACCGTAAACGGCGGAGCACTAACAGTTCCTGTGGTAATGGTATTGGATGCACAAGCCATACTATGTGAACCTAGATATGAAACTTCATCCTGGTTATACACATCCCATTCTGTAGTTAGTGTAGGAAAACCTGACGCCGGATTAGTTGTTACACCAACAGTAACAGTGTTTTTCCGAACCAGAGTTTTTTCTGCAGTTGAATGGCTTCCACTTGTCCATGCTGAACCCGGATCCTCGCCAATGCAACCAATAATATCTGCAAATCCGCTAATCGCATTATTGTATAGGGCTACCGCATCATCACCATTGTAATTAACTGCACCAAGATTAGTTGCAGCTCCACCATATAAAGTTGCAGAGCTGTTTTTATAAACAATTGTCGCTCCATCAGCTAAAGTACCAGACATTGCACTTGTTGTTGAGGGTGTTGCTGATCCATTAGAGTACAGTCTTAATTCATAATCTGAAAGATCAACCGATGCTCCGGTCCCATTATAAATTTCAATATATTTCTCACTACTGCTACCTTCAACATACTCTGAAATAAAAAGATCAGCAGCACATCCTCCGCTTCCACTTCCTGATGCAGTTACTTCTCCCTCAACGGAGACATTAACCGTAGTGGCACCACCACCAGCATTGGTAATATTTGAAGGGCCATATGTACCAACAGCAAGACCGCTAACCAGCTGAACATAAATGGTGGTTGCTGACAGAGTTGCACTTGCATATGCCACATTAACGGATGATGAAAATGTACTGTTATCTAAAGAAACTTCAAAGTTTGCAGGTGCTGTAACCGTAATATTTCCGGGAGCACCGGTAAGATTGGTTCCACTCAGATCATACGTTTGTCACGCTGAAGGGCCTGAGCCGAATACATAATCGAGGCCGGTTATGGATGAAGGATTCACTGCCAGTAATGGAGTTGCTGCACCGCAATCAGTAACAGTTATTGTTCCAGAGAAAGTCAATGAACTAGTATTATCATAAGTCCAATTTGTATAATCTCCAATCCATGCCAATAATTGTGCTTTTGTACCTGTAGTTGACCCGCTATAAACAGCATTATCTGATTCAGTGAGTGCTACTGCAGTTGTTCCATTTGTTAATCCACTTGGCAAGGCAGAAGTATTTGAACTTGTAGCATCTGCCTGCCAAACATTTGCACCTTCGTTATTGATTCCATATAACATATCATATGTATTTTGATATGCTATAACTTGATCACCTGAAGTTGATAAAGCACAACTCGACAAAGTCACAGTTACAACATCTCCACAAGCTAATCCCACTGCAGGAACAGTATATGTATCTACACCTTCCCCACCTCGCCAATCATTTGTGGCAAGCCAGCCATTATCCGTAAAATTAATTTGTTCTCCTGCAGCTATACTTGCAAGTGCAACAAATGAAATTTCATCTGCACCATCAGCACTATACATAATTATGGCTATATCACCAGGACTAATCTGCCCAAACACCCCGTTCCCAAAAACAGTTAAAAAAACGGAGACCACTAATATTTTTAAACCCCTAATCATAACAGAGCGTATTTATCCAACATACAATTATATTACAAAAATAGGTAAAAACACTTGTGAAACCAAATTAATAAATAGTAAAGACCACGTTAAGAAAAGTGTTTATACA
>PKSX01000184.1 GCA_002869435.1 Marinilabiliales bacterium
AAATTTTTTTTAAACTGTATGCGTATAAGAAGATTGCATGGTTGCACCTGTTTCTTGACCCTCATTCTTCGGGACCATGAAACATAGGTTTGTCTTTTTGATTTGCTGATTATTGAATCAATTTCAATTGGCACATTAGCACATTGATTAATTAGCACATTAATAAATTCCCGTATTTTTGCACAAATCCCAATCCCATGCGCACATTATTATTTCTTTTCGCATTTCTTCCGGTATTTGTTTTTGCCCAAACTAAGATTGATGCTGCAAGCAAAACACTTTTTCAGAATTCAGGTAAAACAAGCGGTGGCTCCGATGTTTACTATCGCACAATTAAAGGAACCGAATATTTGCCGTTGCTGGCTTTGGTTAATGATCAGTATTCAAAGGCTGCGTTGTCTGAAGGCATTATTGAAGGCTCTCGTTCGGGAAATATAATCAGTCTTTATGTTCGCAGGGATATAATTAAGCCCGGATTTTCAGTGCAGGGAATTACATATATGGAATGGGCAAAACCTGTACAACCGTTGCTCGATGAGGTCATACCCGATGTTCGTGCAGATTCTGTTCACCAGGGAATAAACCTGCCGCAGCCGTTTACCGGTAAAGACGTTCTTATTGGAATCACAGACTGGGGTTTCGATTATACCCATCCCATGTTTTACGATACTTTGCTTACACATACTCGCATTGTAAAAGCCTGGGATCAGTTCAGAACCGGAGGGCCTGCTCCGACAAACTATCCTTATGGTGCAGAATTCTCGGGAGAAACAGAATTGCTGACCGCTCAATGTGATACTTTTAATATTTATGAGTATCACACACATGGTAGTCATGTGGCCGGAATTGCCGGTGGCTCGGGAGCAGGAACCATATACCGTGGTGTGGCATTTGAAGCCGGTTATTTATTTACTACTTTTCAGGTGGATGCTGCTGCCGTACTAGACGCCTACAACTGGATGAAAGAATCTGCGGATGCTGAAGGTAAACGTCTGGTAATAAACCAAAGCTGGGGCTTGTATTATATGGGTAATCTGGATGGAACTTCATTGCTAAGCCAGGCTATTGATGGCCTTTCGGCACAGGGAGTGGTTTTTGTTAGCTCAGCCGGAAATAATGGTGACGCCAATTTCCATATTCAATATAATGCCGGTAATAACGATACACTTAAAACGGAGGTACAATTCGATAATTACGGCTATTACTCAAATATGTGGGGCCAGTGTCTAACCATTTGGGGGGAACCGGGCAATCATTTTATGGCTCGCTTCAAAGTAGTGGATGGAACCGGAGCAGTTCTTGATATGAGCGATTATATCGATACCGATACTTTGAGCTATTATCTTGAAGACAGTCTTTTTATCGGCTCCGATACTATTCTGTATAATGTAATGTGCGATTCAGCCAATGCCATGAATCAGCGACCATTTATGCAGTTGCGTGTTGCACGCCGTAATACTGCGCAGAAAATTGTGCTTGAAATTTTTGCCGATACCGGAACGGTGCATGCATGGAATGTTATTGAACTCACCAACGGAGTGGGGAACTGGGGGTCAGATTTTCTGGCCACATTTTCAGGATACTCTGCAGGTGATGCAAATTACGGTGTTGGTGAACCGGCCTGTGCACATTCGGCTATTGCGGTGGCAGCCTACAGAGCTACGTTTTATCATCCTACGACAGGACAACCATATGGAGGAGATATTGCCTATTACTCGAGTTACGGCCCATTAATAGACGGAACAATGAAGCCTGATATAGCTGCACCGGGAAGCGGTGTTGTGTCGTCCATTTCTTCATTTACCAATGCATATGTTTCACCTGTGGCCAGTGTATCATTTGGTGGAAGAACATATCCGTTTGCTTCTTTCAGCGGAACATCAATGTCTTCGCCAGTTGTGACCGGAATTGTAGCCTTGATGCTTGATGCTGACTCTACTTTAACTGTGAATGAGATCGACAGCATTTTGAAAATCACTTCCCGTGAAGATGACAATACCGGTGACCTTTCTGAAACCGGTGATACACACTGGGGTTGGGGAAAAGTAAATGCCATTCAGGCCATTTATGCGGTGCTGGGTGTGCAAGGTATTCGTGAAGCATCTGAAGAAATGCGCTTAAGGTTGTATCCTAATCCTGCAACAGACTTTGTTCATGTGCTTAATCCTGAGGGAATTACAATTGAACGATGTTTGGTGCTCACATCAGATGGCCGATTGGTAAAAGAGGCTATGCCTGATCATACAGGAAGAATTAATGTATCAGATCTTGCTCCGGGGCTGTATTATTTGCAGGTGTTCAGTAAAGAAGGGGTTGGTGAGATGCCGTTGATGAAAGATTAAGTCTGCATCTTCGAGTATCCGACGAAGGAGGATTGCAGAGCATGCAATTCATCTTATGCTTGAATGATTGCCAATATCAATATTCCAGCAAATTCTATACATAAGGTGATAATATAAATCCAAGAACCCGTTTTCCCAGTTTTTGCCGTTTTATTTATGAGTTCTCTTTTTTCTGAAAAGCTAGGTCTAATGCGTTTTAAAAGAAGAAACATGGGGATAAAAATAATAGGAGAGGCAAAAAAAGCAATTGGGGCCAATGGAAGGCCTGAGCTGTGAATGCTCATTAATAAATTAAGTTTAAATAGATAGTCAATTAAGAACAGAAGAAAAAGAACTGGGATAAATATCCCTGTAAAAGCGAGTGCCTTGGCACTTGATTCAAAACCTTTCCACCTTTTGGAATAGATTTTTTTGATGAAAATATAGTATTTAATGAAAAACATAATTGTGAAATCGAAATACAAATATAACTCACTTCTCCAATCTCAAATCCATCATCTCAAATCTCAAATGAAAAAATGATGTAATTTTGAGGCTTCATATGGAATTTACAATTCAAAATACAAGCTCAAAAGCCCGTGCAGGAGTTTTGAAAACTGCTCATGGTGAGATTAAAACGCCCATTTTTATGCCGGTAGGAACGCTGGGAGCAGTTAAAGGAGTAGGTTTTGATTCTCTGATCAATGAAATTCAGGCTCAAATCATACTGGGAAATACCTACCACTTGTATTTGCGTCCGGGAAGCCATATTCTGAAAGAAGCCGGAGGTTTGCACAAATTCAACGGCTGGGATAAACCCATTCTTACCGATAGTGGCGGATACCAGGTCTACTCGCTTTCAAAAATCAGAAAAATCACCGATGAGGGTGTCGAATTTCGATCGCATATTGATGGCAGTAAGCATTTTTTCAGCCCCGAAAACGTTATGGACATGCAGCGAATCATTGGCGCCGATATTATGATGGCTTTTGATGAGTGCACGCCATATCCTGCAGAATACAATTATGCAAAGAACAGCATGGAGTTAACTCATCGCTGGTTGAAGAGATGTTACGATCATTTCCATAATACCGAACCATTGTATGGCCACGAGCAGGGTTTATTTCCAATTGTTCAGGGTTCTGTATATGAGGATTTGCGGAAACAATCGGCAGAATACATTAGCTCATTTGAAAGTCCGGGATATGCCATTGGCGGTTTAAGTGTTGGAGAGCCGGTAGAGCAGATGTATGAAATGACCGAGATGGTTTGCGACATACTACCAAAGGATAAGCCCCGTTATCTGATGGGTGTGGGTACTCCGGCAAATATAATCCGAAGTATTGGTCTGGGAATTGATATGTTCGACTGTGTAATGCCCACGCGAAACGGAAGAAATGCAATGATTTTTACCCGAAAAGGCATTATGAATATGCGCAACAAGAAATGGGAAAACGACTTCTCTCCATTGGATGAGGATAGTCCTTTGCCTTTGGATCAGCAAACCTCAAAGGCATACATGCGTCATTTATTTGTTGCCGGTGAAATGCTCGGGCCGATTATTGCAAGCATTCATAACCTGGCTTTTTATCTTCGTCTTGTGGCGGAGGCTCGTGAGGCTGTAATTAATGGAAATTATGACATTTGGGCAAAGGAAGCCGAAAGGTCGTGCAGTGAAAGACTATAAATGAAAATACTCGATCGATACATAGTAAGAAAATTTCTTTCGGCTTTTGTGCTGTCGATCGTGCTTTTGCTTTTCATTATTATTGCCTTCGATATTTCCGAAAAAATCGATGATTTTATTGACCGAAAGGCCCCTTTTAGTGCAATTTTAGTTCAGTATTATTTAAATTTCATTCCATATTTCATTAATCTTTTCAGTCCGCTGTTTGTATTTATTTCGGTGGTGTTTGTATCATCGCGAATGGCCGGAAATACTGAAATAGTAGCTATATTGACGGGCGGTGTGAGTTTCAGAAGAATGTTGTATCCATTTATTTTAACAGCGTTTTTTCTGGGCCTTGTCACTTTTTTTCTACAGAATTTTCTAATACCGCCGGCGAATCAGAAGCGACTTGAGTTTGAGGCATTGTATGTGAAAAAGCATATTCCTGTAGGGACGAGAAATATACATATGCAAATTGCACCGGGTCAGTACGTTTTTATAGAGTCATTCAATTTCCAAACCCGAAAGGGAGTACATTTTACTCTTGAGAGCATTGACTTTGAAGAAGGTATGTCCAGGAAAATCAGTGCCGATGTTGCCAGTTTTGATAGTATCAGTGGAATGTGGATGCTAACCAATGTTTACGATCGCAGAATCAATGATTCCATTGAATCCATGCATTATTATGCAAGGAAAGACACGATTCTTGCACTTCATCCTGATGATTTTAATAAGGAGGCCGGCAATGTTGAGGTCATGAATATTTTTGAGCTTAACGATTATATTGCACAACAAAAAATGAGGGGTGCTGACAATGTTTCTTTTTTACTTGTGGAACGGCATCGAAGAATAGCTTTTCCTTTTGCAACCGTGATACTAACGCTTATTGGGGTTTCGCTCTCCAGCCGGAAAACAAGGGGAGGTACTGGTATACATCTCTTTTTTGGGCTTTCACTTAGTTTTGCATATATATTGCTGATGCAGTTTAGTGCTACATTTGCTACCAATGGAAATATGCCCGCAATTATTGCGGTATGGATTCCAAATATTGTATTTGGAGTAACGGCGTATATGCTTTTCAGGATTGCGCCAAAATAATATTTAATTGCATAAATCTTGGTATTCAGCGAAAATATTCATATTTTTGTTATATGGCTTTGCAATTATGAAAAGGTTTATTCTTTATCTCATATTATTTGGAATTCTACTCCCCGTTTTTGGTCATAATCATGAAGATTCATTAAAGGGGCATATTTATTTTGTTGAAAATGCCGGACAATGGGAACAGGACTTTCTTTTCAGGGCACAATTAACCAATGGAAAAGTTTATCTTTTTGAAAACAAAGTAATGTTTGATCTTTTCGATGCTGACAAGGTCAAAGACATCATGCATTTTAAGTTTCTGCCTACAGATGAGAAGAAGCTGAGAAAAAGACCCGATACAGAAGTACAACACCATTCCTATGAAATGGTTTTCTTAAACTCCAATACACCTCTCGTTGAAAAACGTTTTGAATACCCGTCATATTTCAATTTTTATATCGGCACAGATCAGACCAGATGGAAATCGGATGTTCATGCATGGTCCACCATTATATATAGAGATATTTATGATGGTATAGATTGGTATATGTATGAGCAGGACGAATATCTGAAGCATGAATTTGTTCTTGAACCCGGAGCCAATGCCGGAGATATACTTTTAGAGTATTCCTTTGTTGATAATCTTAGCCTGAACGATGGTAATCTATCTGTACATACTTCTATTGGCAGAGTGCTGGAGTTAAAACCTGTAGCCTGGCAACTTCTGAATGGAGATACGGTATTTGTCCCCTGTAATTATGTGCTGAAAGGGAAGCAGGTGTCTTTTGAGTTTCCTGAAGGTTATGATAAAAACACTGAGCTGGTAATTGATCCCACTTTGGTATTCTCAACATATTCGGGATCAACAGCCGATAACTGGGGTTATACCGCCACTTTTGATCAGGATGGTTTTGTATATGCCGGTGGCAATGTATTTGGACTGGGATATCCGACTACAGGAGGTGCATATCAAACCAGTTACGGAGGCAATGTTGATGTAGTGATTACCAAATACGACACATCTGGAACATTTTTAATTTATAGTACTTATCTTGGAGGCAGTGGCCCCGAAGTGCCCAATTCTCTTGTGGTTAATTCGGCCAATGAATTATATGTTTTAGCAACAACCGGTTCATCGGACTACCCTACAACAGCCGGTGTTATAGACAATACATTTAATGGCGGTACAGCATATACTTTAACATATGTGGTAAACTATACTGCTGGGTCTGATATTGCGGTGACCTGCTTCAACAGCACCGGAACTTCACTCATTGCATCTACATATTTAGGGGGTACAGCAAACGATGGTTTGAATATGTCATCGGTCTTGAAACATAATTATGCTGATGATGTACGGGGGGAAGTTCTTTTGGATGAAAACAGTAATGTATATATTGTGAGCAGTACTGCCTCAGCCAATTATCCGGTTACATCAGGTGTTTTACAAACAACATATGGCGGAGGCGGACAGGATGGATGTATTACTAAAGTAGATCGCTTACTCTCTACAATGATTTGGTCAACGTTTCTGGGTGGAACCGGCGATGATGCCATTTATAGTATTTCTCTGAATGATGATGACGCACCATACGTGGCAGGTGGAACAACCAGTACAAATTTTCCCACTTCATCAAGTGCAGTCTTTCAAACCTATCAGGGTGGTTCAGCCGATGGATTTGTAGCCAGAATCAGTCCTTACGGAACAAGTATTGTGAGATCTACTTATTGGGGAACAAGTGCTTATGATCAGGTGTATTTTGTAGAGACGGATAAACAGTCAAATGTATATATACTTGGGCAAACGGCTTCAACAGGAACAGTATTGATTTCCAATGCCCTTTGGAACACTCCCGGTGGCGGTCAGTTTATCAGTAAACTCAATCTCACAATGAGCGGTACCGTGTGGTCAACCCGCTTTGGTACCGGTGGTGGGACCGTTGATGTGTCGCCTACGGCATTTCTTGTTGATTATTGTAATAATATCTACATGTCTGCATGGGGTGGCCCTTCACTGAACGGATTTGGTGGCACAGCAGGGTTGCCGATTACTTCTGGTGCATTTCAGTCTACTACAGACGATAACGATTATTATTTTTTAAGCATCAAAGACGATGCTTCAGATATCGTTTACGGTTCTTTCTTTGGTGGAAGCAGCTCAGAGCATGTTGACGGAGGAACAAGTCGATTCGATCGTTTGGGAAGAATTTATCAGTCGGTTTGTGCTGGTTGTGGCGGATACGACGATTTTCCAACCAGCAGTGGTGCATGGTCCAATACCAATAACAGTACAAACTGTAATAATGGTGTAATTAAAATGGATTTTAATTTACCGGCAATTGTGGCCGATTTTGATATGCCTCCGGTAATTTGCTTGCCCGATACTGTTGATTTTATCAATCAGAGTTATTTCCCTAATCCGGGTATTTCAACCTGTTTCTGGGATTTTGGAAATGGGGCGACTTCTACATCCTGCAATCCATCTTATGAATACCCAACCTCAGGCATATATACAGTAACTCTAATAGTGAGCGACGCAACAAGTTGCAATCAGGCAGATACTATCACACAGCAAATTATTGTACTCTCCAATACTACAGACACACTTGCCGATATCGGAATGTGCCTGGGAGATTTCAATCAGATTGGCATTCCTCCACTCAACGACCCCTCTGTTACATATTTGTGGACACCAAGTTCATTTCTGAGCAGCAATAATATTTCTAACCCAACGGCTGGACCACCTGTAACAACATTATATACGCTGGAAATCTCAAACGGAGTATGCACAGACACATTAATTCAGTTGGTTGAGGTATTCGACCTGCAGGTGGATGCAGGAAATGACACCCTGATTTGTGCACCTACTCTGATTCTTGAAGCTGATGCAAGCGGAGGCAACACCATATCTTATCATTGGTCATCCAACAACCAGTTCAGTGATATGTTGAATGCAAGCTATTCCGACAGTACCATGCAGGTGATTTATACTTATCCTCACTGGTATTATGTTTTGGTTGATAATGGATATTGCTCGGCATTAGACAGTATTTTTGTTGATTATCAGGAAATAGCTACTCCGATTACTGAGTCTTTGCCGCTGTGCTATGGCGATTGTAATGGAACGCTTACGGTTAATCCTTCCGGAGGATTGAGCCCTTACAGTTATTATTGGAGTACAGGAGATAATACACAAACCATTGATAGTCTCTGTTATGGTATATATGCAGTAACGGTTGAGGATCAGCAGGGTTGTCAAACGGTAGATTCATTTCTATTAAAT
>PKSX01000139.1 GCA_002869435.1 Marinilabiliales bacterium
AGGTTAATCTGATGGTTGTTCCAGTTCGCAGTGATTGCAGCAGATGCAATGGTAATACCACGCTCCTGCTCCTGCTTCATAAAGTCCATAGTAGCCTGACCGTCATGAACTTCTCCCATTTTTCGATTCACACCTGTGAAGAAAAGAATTCGCTCGGTTACTGTGGTTTTTCCTGCGTCAATGTGAGCGGCAATGCCGATATTTCTGAGTTTTGAAATGCTTTGTGCCATGTAATTGAGTTCTAAATATCTTGTTTTTCAGTTTTTTAGCGCTAAAAAAGCGTCGCTTTTAATTTCAGCGTGCAAAGGTACGCTCTTTTATCTTACTAAAGGGTTATACACTTATTATTTTATTGATTATATGCCGGATTCGTGAGGTTTTTGAAGAAATTTTATGCCCACTAATGAGGGTAATTTGTATGTTAGACAATGGAAGGGGCTGGTTGGTATATCTTTTTGAATTGTTTCAGGGTTGACCTCTCATCGTCCAACAATTATTGTATGCCCGGGGTCCTGTCATGTGATTTCGACTACGCTCAATCACCGTTGATTTAGTTGTTATTCTTCGCTTAAGTTTTACTGCCTCGCACCAGCGCCGCTCGGTGCATCTGTGTTAATTAAAAGCCTACGAGCGATGTCGCAAGACGTCGCGCAGCATAAAGACAAGCCCGAAGTACGCTACCGGGCAATCTGAGAAACCGAACCACCATAGGTGGTGAGCTCATGAGCACCTTTAAAATAAATTGATCAGGCGAATAATCTGTGTTCATCTGCGGATAAATGAAACAATTGATCCTTGTATGCCGTAATCAATCTTCACAATCCCTTTGATAAAACATCCGGAAACCAATTTGTACAGCCATTTTATTGCCCATTTGTTCGCCAAAGAAATAGCGGTATATCGGTTTCTCCACGTTTGCAAATACAACACGGTCTTTTCGGAAAGCATATTGAATCCAGGGCTGCAGATACACTGCAATGCTTCCGCTTTGATCAACAATTTGCCCTAGTTCCCGGGTATCTTTTCCCCTGTAGTCATAAACTCCAAAGAGCGAGAAACTGAGTTTTGGTGTTATTTGCCTCATGACACCTGCATTTAATCTCAAATACGGGCCGTAGCGATAAATCAGGTAGTTTTTGTTGATTTCACTACTCAATTCCAGAAACCCCTGAGATGCAAATCCCAACTTCTTGTTTTTAGAAAGTCGTTGAAAATAGACAGATGCGGTATACTTGAATGCTCCAGATGAGGGTTGTAAGGATACCGGGATTGTAATTCCATCCACACTTTGTTCAAAGGCCCCAACCGGAATCTTGCTCCCTACAGCAAATGAAAGCATGGTGGCCGGTTTACTTTTTCTAAATGCCAGATATTTGATATTTACCGATACATCTCCAAAGCCATTTGTGCCCAGATCATACAGCCCGTCCGGGAAATGAAGGTTCTGACTTTTATTATAGAAATACCCGGCTTCGGCCGATAGGCTCCATCTGTTGGTTATGCCATAAGATACCATGAGGTTCTGAAAGCTGAAGTTGCTTTTCTCAATATAAGGATTATCAACTTTATAATCGTGGTAGTAAAACTGATCAGATAAACTATACTTGTATGCAGTTGATATTTGCCATTGGTTTTTGGTGGATTCACTCTCAAATCCTGTTCCGGCTAGGGGGTTGCCGGCAGAACAACATTGAGCTGCTGCTTGAAAGGACAAAGCTAGTGTGAGAATAAAAAACCAAACTAATCCCATTTCACACGTATCATTATAGTATCACTTATGCTACCATAGTCGTTGCTTACAGTGCATTCAATGGTGTTTAGTCCTAAACATGTCGGGCAAGCGTAATATTGCACGGATGAGGAGTCAGACCCGACCAAAGTGCCATGGTTTGTACTCCACAAAAAGCTAATGTTTTCTCCACGGGTATAGGCGTCGATATAGATTTTTTCCCAAACCACGATTTCCTGCTTTTCGGTAACCAAGCTGTCTAATGCCAGTTTATCGCTGGGATCCGGTTCAACTACCGGGTCTTTTTTACAGGCTGTGAGGCCGATGCCAATTGCAAATATCAGTAATATAATGTGCTTCATGGGCAACTTTTTAAGTGATCTAAGATAATTGTTTTCAGTGAATCGTATGCTAGAAATCCGGTATGGGTAAATAATAATTCGCCCCGCCGGTCAAGTATCACCTGTGATGGGATCATGTTGATATCAAATACTGCAGCGGTTTTTCTGTTGGTTTTTTCCCGAAGGTTTATTTTATCCAGAAAAACAATTCCACTGAATTCAAGATCAATACTATCGATTACGGCCTCCATTTTAATGCACTCTCGACAAGATCCGTTGCCGAATTCCAGAAGGCTCAACTGATGTGTGCGTTGAAAAACAAGATGGTCGTAATGAAGCCTGACCGAGTCTTCGTAACTTAATGTTTTCGGTGCTATTCCGGTTTTATTTGGGTGATACAATGTCATAACTGCAATTATTGCAATTAATAACAAAACCATCAGCAATATTTTAGAAGAGCGTGCCATAGATCAATCCTGATACAGTAGCCATTATGACCACAAGTGTTACATAAACGAGCGTTTTTCGGGTTCCAATTACACCACGAATAACCAGCATATTTGGGAGCGATAGAGACGGACCTGCAAGCAATAATGCCAGTGCAGGCCCTTTGCCCATACCGGATGCAATCAGTCCTTGTAAGATAGGTACTTCTGTCAATGTGGCGAAATACATAAAAGCACCTACTATGGAAGCAAAAAAGTTAGAAAAAACTGAGTTCCCTCCAACCAGATTTGTGATCCATTCGTCAGGAATGACACCGGCGATTTTAACATCATCGTGAGTAGATCCGAGTAAAAATCCGGCAGCCACCACACCAACAGCCAGTAAAGGCATAATTTGTTTAGTAAAACCCCAGGTCGATATAGTCCATTCCTTATTATCAGAATCTTTTTTGTCGTATAATGTCATTAAACTTAATGCTATAATACCAACGATCATTGGAATAAGCGGAGCCAGCTTTGCATTTTCGATAAATTCGAAGGCAAGCAAGCCCGATGCGGCCGTAATTATGGCACCGGTAATAACCCATATCCACTTGAGTTTTAGAATTTTGATCAGGGAGTATATTAACATAATGGAAAAGCCACCGGTGATCCACCATTTATAAGACCAAATATAGAACCATGTGCTTGAAGTGTCACCTCCGTCAGGTTTTCCCCAATTGGCAAAAACCAAAATAAGTACTAAAGTAAAGAAATGATACATGGTCTGCCACATCGGTCTTTTCTCGGGAGGAGGCTGAATGTTCATCTGCTCTTCACGCTTGATTCGTTCTTCTTTTCTGTAGATAATTGACATGGTAAGGCCGATAATCACGCTGAATATAACCGCGCCGATGGTTCTTGCCAGCCCCATTTCAAAACCGAGTATGCGCGCAGTAAGAATGATGGCCAGAATATTAATGGCAGGACCAGAATACAAAAAAGCTATGGCTGGTCCTAAACCGGCCCCCCGTTTGTGTATGCTGGAAAAAAGCGGCAATATAGTGCATGAACAAACGGCTAAAATGGTTCCGGAAACAGCAGCTACTGAATAAGCCAGCCATTTTTTTGCATTGGCACCAAAATATTTAAGAACCGAGCCCTGACTAACAAAAATGGCAATAACCCCGGCAATGAAGAATGCAGGTAAAAGACATAATACCACATGTTCGCGTGCATACCATTTTACCAAATCAAGGGTGGCTAAGATTGCAGTGTTAAATCGTATGCTTTCGATGGGTAAAAAGAATACTGCTGTAAAAACCACTATGATCCAGAACAGGATCCTCAACTCTTTTTTCTTTTCCATTATATATTGGTTTTCAATTTCCCAAAATGTCGAAATGTGTTTAAACTATATAGTATTCGCTGTTTTGTTTTACAATTTTATCCAATGAAAAACATGTAGGTATAATATAGCCCTACCAAAATGAATAGAGCTGCCACAATATAGCGGAACCATTTTTCAAATGTTTGAATTCTTTTGTAAAAAGTTCCAATATTTGAAAAGCTGAATGCAAGCAGCCAGGCAACAATAATAACAGGCAGGCCGGTAGCAATGGCAAAAACAGGGGGTAGAAGCAGCCCTTCCGGACTCGCAATAGTCAGGGGAATGAGCATTAAGAAGTAAAAAACACCGCTGGTGGGGCAAAATGCTAATGCAAAAACTACCCCCAGAAGAAATGCCCAAATACCTTTTCCACCAGAAGCTTTTTGCTCTATCCGTTCTGATAATCTCCCTTTGGTTTTGAAAAGCTTTATTCTTATAAAGCCTAACATGAAAATTCCAATAATAATTAGTAAGGGCCCCAGGAATTTCTCTCCGTAACGACTGAAGAGTTTGGCCACTTTAAATGCACTTGCACCAAAATAAATGATTATTCCTAATGCAGAATACGAAAATAGTCGGCCCAGCGTATAGTAAAGTCCATTGTAGAAAATTCGTCTTTTCGACGATAATTCACGGCTTATATAGCCAATGGCAGTAATGTTTGTGGCAAGCGGACAAGGGCTGATAGCTGTCATTAACCCTAAAGCAAAGGCTGTAACAATTGGATATTGGGCATTATCTGCCCAGCTTTGTAGCAGTTCATACATGTTTTTACTTTCTACAATTCAAGCATCTCGTCAATTTCTTTGCGCATTTTTTCGTAAAACAGCTCTTTTTTGCCAATTTTTGAAAAAGCAATGTCAGTAACATCATTTATGATTTCATTGCCGTCATTGTCAAAGGCCGTGAATACCAGGGTGCTTCCATATGCCGAATATTTTTTTACCAATTCAGCGTTTTCTTCTGCCTGACAATCGAATGATTTGAAAACGATGATACCACTATCGAGCTGTTCCTTATAATGTGTATTAAGCAGCTCGATCATGGTTTCTTCAATAGTTGCACAGGTGTGGCAACGAATGGTATTGTGAAAATCATAAACCAGCAGTCTAGCTTGTTTTTTCTGAGCCTGTAGTGTGGCACTGAGTAAAGTGAGTATAAATATCGCGGCAAATAGTCTTTTCATGATGGATTATTTTAAAAAGGTTTCAATTTGAAATTTCAGTTGTCGTTCAAATTCTTCGGGGTTGGAACGCGCATTTTTAAATGCGTCGGCAGTCATGTCTTTAGTGCTTTCTTTTCCATTAAACACTTTTGTAATGAATACGGAAGTCCCAAATGCTTCATATTTTTCGCATATATCTTCATTTTTTGCGTCATCGGCATTAATGTCGAACTGTTTTATTTGTCCGCCTTTGATTTCTTTGGAAAAATGTTGATCCATTACATTGGCAATGCACTCTTCAATGGCTTCGCAAGTGGCACAGCGATGGGTGGCGTGGAAATAATAAATATTTACCTGAGGCTTTTCAACCACCGTATTCGTGCTGTCGGTTTCCGAAATGCTATCGGTCTCCGTGATCAGGCTGTCGTTTTGCATGGTTTGTACCGAATCATTCTCGTTCGTATTCTTTTCTTTTTGGCCCCCTCCGCAGGAACTTGTGGCAATGATTAAAAAAACTATGGCTATGATGCTGATTAAGTTCTTCATGCTTTTTTATTTTAGAAAATTATTAAAAAGTTCTTTTGCTTTTTCCCAGTTTTCGGTATTCACGCAATACTTAATGGTGGGAAGTTCAAATTCACCCTGAATCAAACCTGCTAGCTTGAGCTCTTTCAAATGTTGTGATAATGTTGACCTGGCTATGGGTATGTCGTTTATCATTTCGCCACTCGTACAGCATGATATTCCACTGCAGAAATTGCTGTTTAGCAGCTTCTCCATGATATAGATCCTTGCCGGGTGACTCAGGGCTTTGGCAATTGCAGCGAGTTCTTTATGGTTGTCGCTGAATGATGGTTTATCGGTCATGTTACTGTGCTTTGGTAATGAAATCTTTTATTTCTGTGGTTGAGGGCACCCTGCCCGATACGATAACTTTACCGTTTATCACTAACCCCGGTGTGCGCATAATACCGTAAGACATGATATTGGCTATGTCTTCTTCCTTTTCAACCATGGCGTCAATACCCATTTCTTCAACAACTGCTTTTACAGCTTTCTCCAGGTTTTTACAATTGGTACATCCGGTACCTAAAACTTTAATTTCCATAATCTTTTTTTTCCGTATTAAAAACTTGTTTCTTTTATTCTGTCTTTTTGCTCTTTTACAATCACTTGTTAATTTCTCGAGGCCTCAACTGACACATACAAGATCCGCTAAGCCTTTCATTTTTGTCAACAATTACCGGAAGACCGTCTCTCTCCCATTCAACTATCCCTCCTGCCAAATTCAAAATATTGCTAAAGCCATTATTCTGTAACATCTGCATTGCTTCTTTGCTAAATAAACCAGCTGAATCTGCCACAATCAGCAATCGGTTATTAGGAAGTTTTTGAAGAAAATTACCTAATTCATTATGCGGACAAAACAAAACTTCCGGAACATCAAATTTTTTAAATGCTGTATATGCCGAATTGCGTACATCCAGCAATATGGCATCTTTCAAGAGTAATTTGTATGCATCATTGGGCGTTATATTCTTAAAGCCATGTGAATTGAAAGTTATGATCTCCATTATTCGTTTTTGTATTTCGCAAAAATACGAAATAAACTTCTAATCACAAAAAGTTATAATTAAAAAAAGAAAATCCGACAACTTAAGGGGGAAAAAACAGCCATTTTGGTTTATTTCATTTCCTTGCCAATCCACAATTAATTTATAACTTGTATGCGGAAAACAATGAAAGTATGAAAAACGCACACCCGCATATAATCGGTTATGAGGAAACGCTCGAAGGCAGAGAGTTCTTTGCTGCCATTTCACCGCTTGACGGACAAACCCTGCCCGGACATTTTTGCAATGCCACTGAAACCGAAATAAACCATGCTGCCCAAAAGGCCGCCATAGCTGCTCCGGCATACCGAAATGCCACACCCGAACAAAGAGCTGCATTTCTGAACGACATTGTCCGTCTGCTCGAAGAGCGCACCGCCGAGATCATAAGAATATGCGACTTGGAAACCGCATTACCTGAAACCCGTTTGCAAGGCGAGATGGGCCGTACCTGTAATCAATTGCGCATGTTTGCCACGCAAATCACCGACAAAACTTTTCTCGAAGAAATTCATGAAGAAGCTTTACCCGACCGGGTACCGCCACGTCCTGATTTATTAAGGAAATATATTGGCATTGGTCCGGTTGTGGTTTTCGGTGCATCCAATTTCCCGCTGGCTTTTTCGGTTGCGGGTGGTGATACTGCCTCTGCACTGGCGGCGGGTTGTCCGGTTATAGTAAAGGGTCATCCCTTGCATCCGTACACATCTCAGCTCGTGGGCAATTGCATTAGAGACGCCGCTCAAAATACCGATATGCCCGATGGTGTTTTTTCTTTGCTCCATGGCAAATCGAACAGGGTAGGACAGCAATTGTTGGCACATCCTGCCATAAAAGCAGGGGCATTCACCGGCTCTCAAAATGGTGGTCGTGCTTTACTGCAGATGGTGAACCAGCGTCACACACCCATTCCGTTTTTTGCGGAGATGGGAAGTGTAAACCCTATTGTCATTATGCGCGATAGTCTTGAAAAGAATTATGAAGAGTTGGCTTCAGGTATTTTAAACAGTTGCACCCTTGGGGTAGGCCAGTTTTGCACCAACCCCGGACTGGTAATTATTGAAAAATCTGCAGTGCAGGAACAGTTTCTGAAGCTTCTGCACGAAATTGTATGCGAACTCAAACCCGGTCCTATGCTTTCTGCTGAAATAGCTAATAATTACATGGCCATGAAACGCGCCATTGCCAGTCGTCATATCGTAAAAATCATAGGCAAGGCTCAGTCCGAAGGTAAATATGCCGAGGGCGTACCCTGTGTTATGGCTTGCAGGGCATCAGATCTGCTGCAGGCCCCCGAAATTGCCGAAGAGGTTTTCGGACCTTCAACCATGATCGTGTTGGCTGAGGATAAGAACGAGATTTTACAAGTACTAAGTGTTATTGGCGGGCAGCTTACCACAACCCTGTTCTGCGAAAAGGAAAATCTGCCGCAGCATCAGGATTTGCTTGATAAAATGGCAGAGATTGCAGGGCGTGTGCTTTACAATTCCTATCCCACCGGCGTAGAAGTTGGCCTAGCCATGCAGCATGGCGGACCGTGGCCTGCCAGTACCGATTCGAGGTTTACTTCGGTAGGGGCGCAGGCTATATTTCGGTTTTTGAGGCCTGTTGTTTGGCAAAACTTCGAATAAATTTTATGTCTACTTCGACTTGCTCAGCATGAC
>PKSX01000057.1 GCA_002869435.1 Marinilabiliales bacterium
TGAAAATCGAGAGCGAATGATGCGTAAAGTTGTTCGTCAGCTCAAGGATGACTATGATTTTATTGTAATTGACTGTTCCCCTTCGCTGGGTCTTATTACGGTAAATGCACTAACCGCAGCTGATTCGGTTATTGTTCCGGTTCAATGCGAGTATTTTGCATTGGAGGGTCTTGGAAAACTGTTGAATACAATTAAGATTGTTCAAACGAGACTTAATCAGGAGCTTAATATTGAAGGAATCCTGTTAACAATGTATGATCAGCGTCTGAGACTGTCAAATCAGGTGATTGAGGAGGTTCGTACTCATTTCAAAAGCATGGTTTTTGAAACGATTGTTCCGAGAAATATAAGATTAAGTGAAGCTCCGTCTTATGGTGAGAGTATCATTATGTTTGATGCCAATAGTAAGGGTGCAATAAGTTATCTGAATCTTGCCCGCGAGATTCTGCAGAAAAATAATATGACTCGAATCAGCAAGGATAAAAAGAAAATAGAATCATAGATATGGCCAAGCAAAAGAAAGCATTGGGAAGAGGATTGGGTGCACTGCTTAACGATGCAGACACTGATCTTGTGCAAAGTGGAAAAGGAGCAGGAGTAGCCTTCCCTTTGATTGATATCGATGAAATTGAGGCAAATCCCTATCAGCCTCGCTCGGTTTTTGAAGAAGAAACACTGAATGAGCTGGCGGCCTCTATTAAACGTCAGGGACTTATTCAGCCTATTACTGTACGTAAAATCGCAGATCATAAGTACCAGCTTATTAGTGGTGAACGGAGGCTCAGGGCATCCAAAATGGCAGGACTAACCGAAATACCTGCATATGTGCGCGAAGCTGATGATAATGCCATGGTTGAAATGGCTTTGGTGGAGAATATTCAGCGTGAAAATCTTAATTCAATTGAGATTGCACTCACTTTTCAGAAACTTATGGAAGAGTTTAACCTGACTCAGGAAGAACTGAGTGAGAAGGTAGGTAAAAAGCGTACAACTGTTGCTAATTATTTGCGCCTTCTTAAGCTCCCTATTGAGGTTCAGGCCGGTATTCGTGATGAAAAAATATCCATGGGTCATGCCAGGGCATTGATTACTCTGAAAAACAAGGATATCTTGCTTGGTATTTTCGACAAGATTATCGATAGCGGACTAAATGTTCGTCAGGTTGAAGAACTGGTTCGCAAATCCGCCCGCTCCGGAAAACAGGAGAAAGCACCTGACAAAGTATCACCATCGGGTCTTGAAAAAGTAGGGACGAAGATTAGTAAATCACTTAAAATGAAAGTCTCTGTTAAAAAGGGACGTGGTAATGGCGGTAGCATCGCCATCCATTTTAAAGATGAAAAGGAACTGAAAGAAATCGAGAAACGCTTAAGCTGATCTGATGCGAAAGGCAACGCTCACATTGATTTTATTACTGATCATCTTTACCCCGAAGATATTCGCTCAAAATATAGATGATACAACAAATGTGTATCATTCCCCGAAAAAGGCTACAATAATGTCGGCCTGTTTGCCGGGGCTAGGCCAGATCTATAACAGAAAATACTGGAAAGTTCCTATAGTCTATGCCGGACTTGGTGGTGCTGCATATGGTTATTTCTGGAATCATAATAAGTACACGACTTATCGCGATGCTTATGTTGTGCGTACAGATGGTGATTCCTCAACAGTTGATGAATTCGACGGTTTCTATTCTGAATCAAATCTTTTGGACCTCAGTAATTACTATCGCAGAAATATGGAACTGTCTGTTGTGATTTTTACTTTTGTGTATATAATCAATATCATTGATGCGGCAGTAGATGCACATTTATATGATTTTGATATCAGCGACGACCTGAGTATGCGGGTTCAACCGTCGATGTGGCGACTGAATACAAACTCCGGGCCTTCAATGGGTGCCGGATTCACTATAAATCTTCGTTTCTGATTATGAAAATCTTGTTGATAGGATATGGGAAAATGGGAAGACTGATTGAGAAGGAAGCAGTGTCTTCCGGACATCAGATTGTGAAAATCCTGGATATAAATGATCAATGGCCTGAGTTTTCTGAAAAACCTGATGTGGCCATTGAATTTACTGAGCCCGATTCGGTTGTGGATAATATTAAGAAATGCATGCAGGAAGGAATTCCATTGGTTACGGGTACTACAGGCTGGTATGACAGATTGAAAGAAGTAAAAGATTTCTGCTCATCAGCTGATAGCTCGTTTTTGTATGCAAGTAATTTTAGCATAGGTGTAAATCTTTGGTTTGATTTGATCAGAGATGCGGCAAAACGCTTTTCAACACTAACAGCATATAATCCATCATTACATGAAAAGCATCATGAGCATAAGAAGGATGCCCCGAGTGGTACTGCTGTGACTGCAGCTGAAGCATTTCTGGAGCAACAGGAAAGATATGACGGGTGGTCTCTTGGAAAAGAAGATGATAAACTATATGTGGAAGCGGTGCGCGAGGGAGAAGTAAAAGGATTTCATGAGTTGCGGTTTCAGTCTTCTTTTGACAGAGTAAGAATTTCTCATGAGGCCTTTTCCCGCGATGGATTTGTTCAGGGAGCGGTTATGGCTGCCGAGTGGCTTACAAAAAATAAAGGCATTTATGATTTTCATGATGTCTACGATAAAGTTTTTAATCTCAACAATATCAGCAAATAATTGCGTTATTGTAAAAAAATATAAAACATGGATTTGGTTCTGATCATTACACTGCTCACATTTCTGGTCTTTCATGTCGGACTGATGGGCGTATTTTCCAAGGCTGAAAAACCTGCGTGGTATGCCATTATTCCCGGATATAATATTTATATCTGGTTGAAACTGATCAAAAAGCCGTTGTGGTGGATTGTTTTTGCATTGATGCCTTTTATTAATGTTTTTATGATTATGCTCATGATTGTGGAAACACTGAAAGCATTTAGTAAACATTCAATTGGTGCACAGCTTTTGTCCATAATGTTTCCATTTGTATATATGCCATATCTCGGATTTAATAAGCAATTGGCATATGTTCACCCGGACAAGCAGAAAAAAATTAAAAAATCTACACCACGCGAATGGGTGGAAGCCATTGTTTTTGCAGTTGTAGCTGCAACTGTGATCAGAATGTTTTTCATTGAAGCATATACCATCCCTACTTCATCAATGGAAAAATCATTGCTGGTGGGCGATTTTCTTTTTGTATCGAAGATTTCTTATGGATCAAGAACTCCAATTACTCCGTTGTCATTCCCGTTTACACATCATACCATGCCGCTGACCAAAAACACAAAGTCATATCTGGAATGGATTAAACTGCCATATTACAGATATCCGGCACTTGAAGTAATCGATAATGGTGAGGTTGTGGTTTTTAATTTCCCGGCGGGCGATACGGTTCTGGTGAATGACCAGGCCAAAACATTTTATGGTGAAGTGATTATGGATGCCATGGATCTTGCATTTGTGAAAGACAGCACTGTTGAAACATATCAAAAATACATGCATCAGGCACAGGAACAAATGCTTGCACATAATAAAATATTTGTGCGTCCAATCGATAAACGAGAGAATTATATTAAGCGTTGTATAGGAATTCCGGGTGATGTGATAGAGATTAAGGACCGTCAGGTATATGTCAATGGAAAAGCGATGGAGAATCCTCCAAATATGCAGTTTAATTACCTGATTCGAATGAAATCGAATTATATCATCAGCGATAGAAAGCTAATGGAGTTGGGTATCAGCAGAGACGACATTAACTCTTCGCTCATGGCAACAAATAATAATCGTTCAGTTTTGATTCTGCCAATGACCCATGAAATATTGCTTGAATTCAATAAGAAATATGCCAATATTATTGACGGAGAGCCTGAAGTTATGCCTGTAACCGGCTGGGACCCCCGAATTTTCCCACATAGTCCCGATTATCCGTGGAATATTGATAATTTTGGCCCGCTCGAAATTCCAAAAGCAGGACAAACAGTACAGCTTGATATAAAAAACATCGTTCTGTACCGCAGAATTATTGAGGTTTATGAAGGCAATACCGTTGCCATTCAGGGTAATAATGTTATGATCAATGGCCAGATTGCAACATCCTATACATTTAAAATGAATTATTACTGGATGATGGGGGATAACCGCCATAATTCTGCAGACAGCCGCTACTGGGGTTTTGTGCCCGAAGATCATATTGTTGGAAAAGCTGTATTTGTATGGCTAAGTCTTGAAAAAGATTATACTCTCACCGCCGGAAAAATCAGGTGGAAAAAGATGTTAAGAGTTGTAAGATAATTGATAAAAGGCTGCTCCAATCTGAAGCAGCCTTTTTATTATAGTGATTATGTGGGGGCAGATTATTCTATGAATATTTTCTCTGAGTGAGATGCATCTTTAGATGTGATATTGAGGGTGTATACTCCTCTGCTAAGTTCAGAAACAGGAATTACAATTTCTGCATTACTGGCATCAGCCTGCATGCCTTCCTGAAAGACTACACGTCCCTGAACATCGAGAAGGGTCACATTGTAATTGTACCCAATGATTGAAGTAGATTGAACAACTACAAAACCATTAAATTAACACAATATCTCTTTTAAAAGACATTAAAACATCTATAAATCAATATGTTAAAAAGCTAAAAATGAAAGATTATTACCTTAATAATATGCCCAAAGTGATTTGAGCATTCAGCGAAACGGGAAGAGAAATAAATCTTTGGCTGCCCATGGCAATATCAGGAAATTCAGCCTGATTTTTAAGTCTTTCATCCGAGCTGAGGTAAATAACCGGCCCGCCTCCCAATCCTGCTGAGTATGTAATCATAATTGCAGGAGCTATTAACTGATGATACCCGAAAATAAAATGTACAGTGGGAATAATTGCGTTTATCTTTTTGTTTAATGTGTATGTAGTAAAATAAGAAGTATCTGATCTATACACAATGTCATCTTCAAAATGTATAAAATTGAATGATACCATGCAGCCATAGAATGCGCCCTGCATAAGCGGTCTTACCGACATGCCGCTGATACGCATGGGCTCTGAAAAGATGCTTTTGAATAAAAAGTTTGAATGCAATCCCCATGCATTTTTATCAATGGGCATCAGCATTTTTCCTAAATATCCCGCCTGATATTCGAGGGTTCGGTTTTTACTTTTTCCGATCATGTGCTCATAACCAAAATATATATGATTGAACGGGGCAGATATGGGTGTAAAGCTGATTTTCTTCTTTCTTTTGCTCGACTTCTTTAACTTGGTTACAATGTCGGGGTATTCATCAAAGAAGTAAATGACTTCTCCGTTTCCGTATATAGCTTTTTGCAGTTCAGACGTGTGTATGCGCTGAGTTCTTGTACTGTCCTCGTCAAGAATTATACTTACAATATTACTTTTTACATTAAGAATTTTGCCGGTAAAAATCTCATCGTACCATGAAACAAGAGTATCCTGCGCAAATAATGAGTTTGCCGCTAAAAAGAGGAGTAATACAAAAGCTTTACGCATGCATTATAATTTGGCCTTGCGGGCTTTAAGCGTGTTAAGCAGCAATCCTGCAATGGTCATTAATCCAACACCGCCGGGTACAGGAGTAATATAGGATGCTTTTTTACTTACTTCATCAAAGTCAACATCGCCGGTTAGTCTGAATCCGCTTTTTTTCGAAGCATCTTCAATACGGTGCATACCAACATCAATTACAATAGCACCTTCTTTAACCATATCTGCAGTAACAAAATGGGGTTGCCCGATGGCTGCAATAAGTATGTCGGCTGAAGCGGCAATATCTTTAATGTTTTTTGTGCGGCTGTGGCACATGGTTACTGTGGCATTGCCGGGTTTTGATTTTCTCGACATGAGTAAACTCATGGGTGTTCCTACAATATTGCTGCGCCCAAGAACCACACAGTGTTTGCCTTCGGTATCTATGTCATAACGTTTAAGCAATTCCATGATTCCGTAGGGAGTAGCGGGCAGGTATGTGTCTTCGCCCAAAACCATTTTCCCGATATTTACAGGGTGGAAACCGTCAACATCTTTGGATGGATCGACGAGTTTTATCACTTTATCCTCATCAATATGTTTCGGAAGAGGCAGCTGAACTATAAATCCGTCAACCTCCTCATCATTGTTTAAAAATTCAATGGTTTGCAGAAGTTCTTCTTCAGAGGTGTCTGCCGGCAGGCGGTATGCTGTAGACATAATGCCAACCGAGGCACAGTTTTTTTCTTTGCTGGCAACATAGGTCTGGCTTGCAGGGTCTTCACCAACGAGGATAGCCGCAAGATGCGGAGGCCTGATGTCACCGTCGATCATTTGGGCAACTTCCGCTTTGATTTCTTCTTTAATTTGGGCTGATATGGCTTTTCCGTCGAGTAATTTCATGTTATGATTATTAATTAACGTCTCGTGTTTCTCATGTTTCGCATGGCTTTGCGGGCACCTCCGGTAGAGATTTGCTTCATCATTTTTCGCATATCGTCAAACTGCTTCATGAGTTTGTTCACATCCTGAATGGTAGACCCACTTCCACTGGCAATTCTAAGCCGACGTGAGCCGTTCATTAAAGATGGATCATTGCGTTCGGCAGGGGTCATGGAGTGAATTATGGCTTCAATTCCCTTGAACGCATCATCGTCGATGTCAACATTCTTCAGTGCTTTGCCCATTCCGGGGATCATGCCCATGAGGTCTTTAACATTACCCATTTTTTTGATTTGCTGAATCTGTTTCAGAAAATCATCAAAGGTAAACTGATCTTTGGCCAGTTTTTTCTGAAGCTTACGGGCTTCGTCTTCATCATACTGCTCTTGCGCTTTTTCAACAAGTGAAACGATATCGCCCATGCCCAGAATTCGATCTGCCATTCGGCTTGGGTGGAAAACATCTATGGCATCTACTTTTTCACCAATACCCACAAATTTGATGGGCTTTTCAACCACGGTTTTAATGGAAAGTGCAGCCCCGCCACGGGTGTCACCATCGAGTTTGGTAAGTACAACACCGTCGAAATTCAGCACATCATTAAAAGCTTTTGCGGTATTTACTGCATCCTGACCAGTCATGGAGTCGACCACAAACAGTGTCTCTGCAGGATTTACCGCTTTATGAATACGGCTGATCTCATCCATCATTTCCTGATCAACTGCCAAACGACCTGCAGTATCAATAATAACGGTGTTGATGCCATAGTCTTTGGCATGATTCACGGCATTTTTTGCAATTTTAACCGGATCTTTATTGTCTTCTTCAGTGTAGACCTCAATTTCGATCTGCTCGCCAAGTACTTTCAGCTGTTCGATAGCTGCCGGACGATATACATCGCATGCAACCAACAATACCTGACGCCCATTTTTGCTTTTCAGGAAATTGGCCAGTTTGGCAGAAAATGTGGTTTTACCTGAACCCTGCAAACCTGACATTAAAATTACTGAAGGATTGGGTTTCAGATTGATGTCCTGTTTTTCCCCACCCATGAGCAATGCCAGCTCATCGTGCACGATCTTTGTCATCATCTGCCCCGGAGAAACAGCCTTGAGCACATCCTGGCCCATGGCTTTTTCTTTTACCGAGTCGGTAAAGTCCTTGGCAATTTTATAATTGACATCAGCATTGAGCAATGCCTTGCGAATTTCCTTAATGGTTTCCGAAACGTTTATTTCGGTAATTCTTCCCGATCCTCTGAGCCTTTTAAAGGCACCTTCCAGTCTGTCGCTTAAACCTTCAAACATGCTTTCTGTGTTATTTTATGCAAAAATAGGAAAATTAGGTGGAAAGTGGAAGGTGGAAAGTGGAATGTACTCAAAAACATGCCATTTATCATTACGGAAACGTAAAATACAGGTATATTTAGTTGTATTTTTGACATTGAATTTGTAAACAGAATTAATTATGAAATCAATAATATTTGTTTTGCTATTTGCTGCATTAACTTCATCGGCTCAGGATGGCAATTTCTATCAGTTTAAAGTGAAAACACTGGAAGGAGAAGACTTCGATATGGCTTCGTTAAAAGGCAAAAAGGTAATGGTGGTGAATGTGGCCAGTAAATGTGGTTTAACTCCGCAATACGAAGAGCTTCAGGAATTGTACGAGACGTACAAAGACCAGAACTTTGTTATAATTGCTTTTCCTGCCAATAATTTTCTGAATCAGGAACCCGGATCTCCGGCTGAAATTCGTGAGTTTTGCACTTCGAATTACGGTGTTACCTTTCCGGTTATGGAAAAAATTAGTGTAAAGGGCAAAGATATTCACCCTGTTTATGCATGGCTTACGCAAAAGGCCAAAAACGGGGTTATGGATGCGCCAATAAAATGGAA
>PKSX01000008.1 GCA_002869435.1 Marinilabiliales bacterium
TCAATGGTAATATTGCTCACAGTTTCAAGGTAGAATCCACGAACTGTAGCAAGCGAGTCGCCATCAATGGTAGTATTCTCCCAGCTTACATACATTGCATTATCGAACTCAATAATACCAGAGTTTGGCCCTGTTGATGAAGGCTTGATGATCACATCAGCAGCATTTCCGGTTTGAGAACGGAATGTTACAGTGTTCGCCGGGCTCATGCCGGGTACATTAGGAATTACAATGTTTTCGGCATATACACCTGAGTATATATCGAAGATGACAACACTGTCAATTCCGCAATATTCCATCATGGTAACGGCATCACTGATTGAGCTGAAATCACCGGCTGTACCAATAGTGTAATTACCTTTCAGGCCGGTTCCGCAAACAATGACCTGATATTCTGCAGTGTCATTATAGTTGTTTAGGTCAGCAGCACCGTTAGGTAGTTCTGTCCATGCCTTTAGGTTGTAAATTCCAACTGGGAAAGTAGGAGTAGCAAGCAAAATTGAATCTTCTTCGGTTCCAGTTGCCAGTGATCCGGTCCACGGAACAGTAGCTTGAGCTACACCATTAATGGTCCACTCAATATTTGCAGAAGTAAGGTTACCGCTTGAATAGTTACCAATAGTTACGCTTACATCGTGTGCTCCCGGAGTCGGAGTTTGAATAGGTTCGTCGAACTTCACGATACCCGCATCATTTGGAAGCAGGTTATATTCATCTGCACCAATGGTTGGAGGAGTATTTCTGGCGTCACCATCAATATCGGTGGTAATACCAATAATATCCGTACCGGTTCCGTAAAGGAAATACTGTCCTGTATGAAGATCTGTTGAAGAATAGAATATAGGATCAACAGTTATTGAAGCAGTATCCTTGAAGTTTATGGCCTGAAGTGCAGCAAGATCGGTGCGATCGCCTGACCAATACGCCAGAGTACTACCTGTAACATAATAGTTGTTGAAGTCGGAAGTGTTTATTACACCGGGAGTGTTAATGTAATAGGCATAACCACCGCCAGTGTTAACAAAGTTGTTATTTGCGATATTAACATTTCCGGAACCTCCCGTTTGGTATAGTCCACGGCCGGCACTGGTAGAGCCACCTGCAATGTGAACAGAATTAAAGTAGATATCCGTATAATTGGTGTAATAACAATATAATCCATAGGCAGTACCTGTTCCGGATCCTGTATAACTGATGAAGTTGTTGGCAACCAGATTGGTCCCTGTAGAACTTGCGTTATTGTAATAGAGGTACAATCCGTAGAATGTGCTGGTGCCAGTACCCATGATATTGTTTCCTGTTATCTCAGTTCCATTATCATTATAATAGGAATACAAATGATAGTTGGTTCCTGCAGTTGAGGAATTGTATAGTGTGTTGCCGGAGATGGTTACACTGTCATTATAGGCTGCATAAAGTCCGTAATAATAGTAATCGCCAATGGTATTATTGATGAATTTATTTCCTGATTTTTTATTGGTGGATGAACCATAGAAATATACACCGTAATACCCTTTCAGGATTTCATTATTGGAAAATACGTTGCCTATGTCAACATTGTCGTTGTAGCAATTAATTGTTCTGGTCGTAGAACTTGTTGAATATATACCTTCAATAATGTTGTTGTTAAAAGTATTGTAGTTACATCCACCCTGCATAGTAATTACATTTCCATATGTTATTGCAGAGTCTGAACGCATGGTCATATTCTCAAATCCTACATAATCGGTACCATTAAGTAATACAACATAGTTATCGGAAGCACCGGTTGCCTGATATTGAAGAATAACATCAGTATTAAGACCTGTTTCGGATGCAAAAGTAACTGTATTCAGTGCAGAAGCACCGGGTATGGTGTCGATAACTATTTGCTCATTGTAAGTGCCTGTTTCAGCAAGAATGTTTACAGGTCCATCAACTCCCCAGTCGCTCAATGCCAGTCCGGCATCGGTAAATGAATTAAAGTCCGGTGTGGCGGTGAGGATATAATAAGTGCCATTATATGGATCATGTGCATCAACCTGAACGGTACTTGTGTCATTATTATTCATCGGGTCAATTGAACCATTCGGGTTTTGTGACCATGCAACAATGTCGTTAAGACCGGGATACGGTGTATAAACGAAATCGTAAGAACCAATAATTACAGTGTCAGATTCACCGGTCAGAAGTGATCCTGCCCAGTTATAAGTTGTTTGTCCGACTCCATTAACAGTCCACGCAATTTCACAGGTCGTTAATGTATCGGTACCATAGTTTGTCAATACAGCTTCAACGTTCTCAATTCCGAGTGGAATAGGACTTACCGGTCCGGTGATATCTGTTACAGCTGCATCGAGAGCAGGAGCTCCGGTTACAACTGCATATACAGGTACACGCGGGCTCGCACATCCTGTACCAACCTTGTAAATTACAGCTCCGTTAAAAGCTCTGCCCGCATTCAATCCGCCAAAGAGGCTACATAAACCTGTACTGGTTGAGATCGCGATGTCTGTATTACTATATGATGCAGTACTTGAGGTATAGTTGATATCAATATTGATATAAATACCATATGACTGACCGGCAGGGATAGTGAAATCGGTAACATCCAGATAGGTTGGGTTATTTGTTCCTGCTCCGGTAGCATTAAATGTTCCGACGAACGTCCATGCAGCCGGGTTTGTTTCATTTCCAACATGTGTTCCGGGGATATAATACACATCAGCAGTAATTGCACCGGTTACATCCACGTTGATATTAAAGGCATCAATTATAATTGAACTTCCGAGAGAAGTAACATCAAACATGCTTCCGCCGCCACAGCCGTTTCCACCGGCATATGATGTGGTCAGAGTATCTGCACCGGCACCGTCAGCTGCTTCAATATAGTAGGTCTGATCTCCATATAAAACAGGGGTGTTGTATACCAGTCCGGTATCGAGCAGGTTGCCTCCTGTAATTTGGTCGTACCAGGAAACCAGGTATCCTGATATAGCTCCAACAGTGGCACTTGTTCCGTAAGGAACTGTGTCGTGAATGGCAACAGGTGATGGAGGAGTATATGACATGTTGTATGTTGAAGCAACAGTATCATTAATGTTGTATAAATCGGTGGAAAGATCACTGTAAATGGTTAAAGTAAATGTAGTATCACCACCTGTTAGTGGTAAAGCAATTGGTGTGATAAATGTGTAAGTGGTAGTATCTCCGGGAAGCACATTTATGCTCACATTCTCAGTTACCGGTGTAGTGGCATTCACAACATAACTAAGATCATATGCAATATCAATTGTATCTGTACCATTGTTGCAGAATTCAACCTGAACGTATTCAGTTCCGTCGGTACAACCATCAATCGGGGTCAGAATTTCAATGAGTTCCAGATCGTTGGCAGGAGGAATTACGAATGCCGTTACCGGTACAAAATCACTTGCACATCCTGCAATGGATGTAGTAGTTATACTTTGCAGCGTTCCTATGGTTTGGAATGGTCCTGAGGCACTGGAAACAACCCAGTCGGTTGCCACATTATCATCGGAAATGATACGGCTTATTCCCGCCATTGAACTTGATGAAGGTACGTCGCCGGACCAGTCAGTTGCTTGAACACCGGTTGAACCGGGATCGAATGAATAACTGTTGGCAGCCACAACATCAACAATGTTCCCTGAACCATCGCGTAAAACGATACCCAGTGAACTGGATGAAGAAATAGTTGCCCCGCCCATATTATAAAAATTATTGGCAGGATCATCAGTTCCTGATCCAAGATAGAATGTCGCTACGGTATTTCCGTTTAAAGTAAATGTAGGAATGGTATATGAGTTCGCTCCTGCACCATAAATATCAATGGTGTAGCCATCAAGTAATGCTGGTGTGTTACTCAGGTTGGCAATTTCTATAATATCATCACCAACAATGTATGAAGGAGGTGAAGGTGTTGAGCCACCACCTGTACCATAAGCCTGAAGCTCTGTTATTTTTACATTTGCCTGCTCAGATACAGCCTGTACCCAATAAACAACAGTGTCTGTCAGGTTAGGTGTGTTGTATACATGACCCATATAAAATGGTGATGATAATGTATCTGTATACCAAAGAACAGAATCGATTGAAAATGCGGAAAGAATAGCAGAAGTTCCGTAAGGTATAGTATCGTTTATTACTGTTGGATTCAGAGGTATATGACCTGAAACCACGGTAGTTGTAGTGGTGTCGTTATTCTGCATCGGATCACCAATGAGGTCTACCCAGCCAATCAGGTTAAAAGTACTGTCCTGAGTTGTTACACTCATGTCGAGGGTGGCAGTAAATGTATAGTCAAGTGTATCGCCGGGCAAAATCTGAACAGCAACAGCTTCTGAAACCGGAGCTGCACCATTTGCCTGGTAATATGCAGTAAGGTTTCCATTGATAGTGTCGGCTCCTGAGTTTAGAATCTGCATAGTTACAGGTTCTGCACTGCTTAATCCGCAATCACTTAATGGTGAAAGGAATCCAATTGCTGAAGCTTCCTGCTCCGGTACCAGAGATATATTGATGTCGTCAATATATGCATAGTAGGCTAAACCTGTAAGTCCTGACCAACCAAAATAGTATGATCCTGTTGTGGGAGCAACAATTTGATTCACTGACTGAACATGTGAAGTTTGATTGAATCCAACAATTTGTTCAATAGTATTGGTCATTCCTGCAGGATCCGGTGATGTTCCGTAAGCCAGTGTCAGAGTTTGAGGATATGAAGTGCTGTAGGCACGATACCAATAGCTGATTTCATAAGTTTTTCCGGCTTCGAGCGGGAAACAACGGGTAAATAACCAGTCTTCGCCGGTATTTGAGGCATTATTATAGAATTGGGCAGAATAAGTTCCGGTATGTGAGTATGTGGAACTGCTGTAAGGCACATTCCATTTATATGTTGCATGCCCGTCACCATTGTATATACTCCAGCGACTCAGGTCTTCACCTGGCTCAAAGCCCATGGTGTAAGCTGCTGAAGTGAAATCATAACCACTTTCAATAACTGTTCCCAAGATACTGTCGTTAACGGTTATGGTTTCTCCTGCCTGATTTACATATGCATCTAATATATAAGTACCATATGCTGAGAAGTCGGCAGTTGTACTGAAAGTAAATGTATCAATTCCCATTGGGGGAATGCTTACCGTAGGACTTTCAATAACGGGAGCTCCACCGTCGATAACATAAAATGCATCAAATGTGGTTATGGTATCAGAACCAAAATTCTGTATTTCAATTGAAACGTTTTCTGCACTGGTAAGAGCACATCCTGAAACAGGAGAAAGAATCTGTGAAAGAACAATATTCTTTGCAGGAACTACAAATTCATCTGCACCAATACATGGTGAAACCACATCACGAATATCTCCGTCAATATCTGTGGTAATACCTGTAATTGGAGTTCCTGCTCCATAAAGGTATGGATTATATGTGTGTAAATCAGTACTGCTGTTATATATAGGATCAATGCTTAATGAGTTGGCATCCATGCCACTTGCGGTTTGTAAAGCAGCCAGATCTGTTCTGTCACCGCTGAAATATGCGATATTGGCTCCGGTGGTATAATAATTATTATAGTCAGAAGCCACAATTGCAGACGTTGTATTTATATATGATGCATATCCGCCGCCAATGTTCACAAAGTTATTATTCAATAACTGATGGTTGCCTCCGGAAGAAACATAAAAGCCTCTGGTTGAAGAGTATGTATCTTCGATATTAATACTGTTATAAACAAAGTCTACGTAGTTTGAGTAATACAAATAAACTCCGTACGAAGTTGATGTAGCATTTTCACCTTTCACGTAAACGAAGTTATTTGAAACTTCCATTCTGCTGGTACTTAGTGCATCACAGTAATAGATATAGAGTCCATATCCATTATCAGGGTATAGCAATTGTACATCATTGCCTGATATCATTCCGCCATTATCGGCATATCTTATAGCAATTCCGTACAGCGTTGTATATGCATCAGTTTCATCAGTTTTTAATGTGTTTCCGATGATATTTATCTGATCCATATAATAGATATACATCCCATAAGATGAATAACCATCAATAACATTATCCTGAATCAATACATCACTTTCCAGCGTTGTTGACCCGCTACCATAGATGTACATTCCATAAGACCCGTTATTAATAGTATTGTTAACAATGGTAAGGTTGTCATTGATACCACTTGCGTCGTAAATACCTGTGATATTGGCTGTAGAAACACTAGTATCAGGGAGGTTGATAATATTGCCGTTAATGGTGATGGTGTCGGCACCTGTTCCGATGTAGAATCCTCTTACATAGGTCTGGTTTGCTCCTTCAATCGTCATATTCTGCCAGATAATATGCGAAGTGTTTTCAAATTTCACTACTGCATAATCACCGGGAACTACTGCCGGGGCAATTATTACATCGGCTGCATTTCCGGTAGCTGACTCGAACGTTATGGTGTTGGTAGCAGAAACCCCGGGAACTGTTCCTACTACAATTGACTCATCATAGGTTGCCGTACCCACTTCAAAAACAACCGGGGCTGTTATGCCACAAGTTTCCAACATAGTAATGGCATCATTGAATGTGGGGAAATCACCTGTAGACGGATCTATTGAGTATGTTCCTGCCAATCCGCCTCCGCAAACTACGAGTCCTGTTTCAAGGGTATCGTTCGGAGTGTATTCATCAGGATTACCACTGGGGTTAGTGGTCCAGAATTTCATGGTGTAGAAACCGGTAGTGAAATTATATGTTCCAACAGTGATTTCAGCACTGGTATCCAGTGAGAAAACAGAGCCGGCCCAATTGTATGGGGTTTGAGGCACTCCGTTTACTTCCCAGTTTATAGTAGCTGATGTTAGAACATCATAACCAAAGTTCTTGATTTTTACTTTAACATCCTGAACACCTGTGGGTGCAGGGGTAACAGGTTCTGTCATTTCAACCACACCTGCATCATATTGCATCAAATCATAGATCTCTATATCATCGAGAGCCACATCTCCGTAGAAACTTGAACCTCGTGTTATTCTGAAACGAATCTGCGTAATTGATTTGTATGCACTAAGATCAATTGTTGCATTAAGATAGGGGTCAGTCGCGTTCGCCTGTTGCTGTCCAACAAGTGGGGGCATAATGTCAAGAACCCAGTCGTTGCCGTACCATATGTCCACATGAAGGGAATCAATTGTGCTTCCGTACATATGATACCAGAACGATAGCATAGGTGTGTTTAATGCTGTTACATCAATACAGGGGCTGTAAAGAATTGCTGTGTCGCCTGTTGAACCACTTGAGGCCTCAGTATAAAGATATATACCGGAAGGTGTGCCAAGTGTGTGGTCAACTGTTGGACCTGTTGAACCTGATGAAGTTCCACCATTGTCAACATACCATTGATATGCTGCGTTGGAATATGTTGTCCACCCGTTTTGCAATGTGCCGGGGCTACCAACTGTCCATGTTTCCATATCCTCTATTACCGGATAAACCGTTATTGGAGTAGAACATCCGGGAGGGGGAGGAGAATCTTCAATAATAAATTGTATGTTTCCGCTGACCGGTTCACGAGCAGAGTTACTGGTCATTGCCGAATCGGTTGCATATATGTAATAGCGAATAGTATCGTAAAGGTTTTGGGCGGGAATTGAAGCTTGAAATTCAGTTCCTATCGTATTCACCATTGTAAGAGTGTCGGGTGTACCACTGTTAACTGTATATACCAAAATGCTGGTGTCTATACCACTGGCATCACTAATGTCTGCGTTTACAGTAAAAGGTCCTGTGCTGTACACTGCTGTCACAGGGTAAGGTACAATAAGAGAAATAACCGGAGGAATGGTTTCATCTACCGACATGGTTACTTCTACATTATCAATTGCCCATCCGTAATTCTGATTGGGACCGTTATTATTACCATCCGATAACACAAAACGAAGCATCACATTTGCCTGGTTCCCAACCAATGCACTTATGTTAAAAGACTCATGCTGCCACCATGAATTGGTGGGAACAGCGCTCCCAACAGCCGGTTGCCATAAAGCAGGATAGCTTTGTGAAGTAAATTTATTACTGGTGAAAGAACCGGAACCGGTATATTCAGTCGTCGTTAGTTCATACCAGTTGGTACCACCATCAATACTGTATTCAATCTTTCCGGCATCAAAAAACTCAATCTTACAAATCTGATCAAATTCCAGTAAAACCTGGTAATTGCCTGCTGTACTAAAGCTGTTTGTGGTCAGGTAGGTAGTACCCGCCA
>PKSX01000255.1 GCA_002869435.1 Marinilabiliales bacterium
AATGATTCGGCATTTAAACCACTGTCAAGAACATGCTCACCATTGCTTATCAAACTGAAATATGTGATGTTTTCTGAACCTGCAGTAGCCGAAACATTAATAACAATCGATTGTCCTGCTTCTGAGGCAGTGTCTGAAAGTACAGAACCATCAGAAAATGTAACGGTTAAAGACGGTGGAATTTGCTCACCATCTTCTTTCTTACAAGAGTTGAACAATGCAAAAACAATGACAAATACTACTAAAAAGTGATGTGTATTTATTTTCATATCGGTATGCAAAAAAAATCAGAGGCTTTTCAGCCCCCGATAAATTGAATATCCTAATAAAGTACCGGCTACACCAAAAGCAAAGTGCATGGTAATGGTATACACCGGATGTATCATAATTGATTTATAGGGAAAACCTGTGGTTGAATGCACAAATAAACGAACCAGAGGAATCATCATATAGGCCAGGCCACCAAAAAGAGGCAACGCAAAAAACTGTAGTTTTTTAATCGCTTTAAAAGCATCCATAAGCACACATAGCACTATTGGAGGCAGCATAAAAACAATCTGTGCGATAGGATCGGTAAAACCAAGAAACGGAACGAATAGCATCGACCCTGTTCCAAGAGCAAAAAACAACCCACGGGTTTTAAATTTCATGCGCATCGCCATGAAAGTTGCAAGAGCCATAAACTCAATACCATGATGTCCCGGCAAGTGAATTGGATTTCTAAATCTGGCATGCAGTAAAATAGCTGTAGCACCGGTAAGCATCAGTATAAAAATCTGAAATGCCAGAACCAGATCAGGATGAAATCTTTCTGAGCGTGTCTTTACTAATGGACTTCCATTTATCTTGTTCATCTTTTTCTACTATTAGAGTGTATCGGCCGTTTCTAAGTATCGGCTTCCAGTTTTCCTCCAGAAGAATTTCTGCTTCAGGCGGAATATCCTTGCCAAAATTATCAAAAATATTCTGAATATGAAAATTATTGCATATCTCTGAAGCCTTTATTTGTCCCGAAAAAGAACGAAAATCAATGTCCAGCATCAGGATTCGTCCATCACTGCCGTGTTTTCGCAGACCGCAAGCAGCCATTGATCCGATAATTCCGTCATGAGTTCCGGTCAGTCCTTCCAGAAAAATATTTTTTTGATCAGCAAGATCGCGGGCTAGACTTTTATTGAGCACTGTCTTTTTTGCTGTCAGGCCCCACTCAATGATATCCTCATCTACATCATCGAAAGGAATAATGCAAAGACCAACATCAGAGCCCTCGGCAGCAACTTCCAGTAAATATTCTCTACAATATTTTTCCAAAATTGCACGATCACTACATAGCAGTTCCATGCATGCCGAGCTATTATGAGAAGTATAAGGAATATCGTCGTGAACAAACAGTTGATGCCTTGAAACCGCCAGCACACGTGCAATCTTCTTCTCACGAAGCTGCGCTGCCAACTGTCTTACTATAAATCCGGTGCCCCGCGAAGTTAAATTATCGGTATCATCAATTCCCACAAGAAATTTTGTCTGTTCAGTCATATCTGACCCTACTCTGCTATTTCTTCAAAACGAAAGGGAACATTAAGTATGCTTTGATAATCTTTACCAGCCTCCTGCATATCCTCATCGTCCTCGTCATATTTCCATACAATAACCGTACTGCTGTTCTTGGCGTGAACCTGTTCAAAAAGTTTGAAAACATCCAGCAAGCATTTCGAAGAACTGGTGTTGAAATAATCAAGGTAAACATTCAGCTCTGCACTGGCTGATGGATTTTCAGCAAAATGAGTAAGTGCATCAAGAAGCGGCTTATAAAAATCGATAGAGTTTTCGGGAATAGAGCGCCCTGAGATCTCAACTTTTCCATCTGCCAAATTTGTCTTTATCAGAGGTGTCTTACTACTTGCTTCAATGTTTATATCCATTATGCACTCATATTGAATTTCACAATCAGATGAAAGAAATAGGTTTCATCATCAATAACAGTAAAGGCAAAATCGATGGGCATACCGGCTTTTCGCCTTATTTCAAGTAAGCCAAGACCTGCACCACCCTGATCACTAAATTCAGCCTCATCCAAAGCTTTACGGTAATTGTCCTTTGCATTAATGGCCACTTTGCGGTTTACATCGCGAATAAGTTTTTCAATCAGGGCTCTTCTTTGAATGCTAATTGCGTTTCCGCAGTCGATACGAAAACCCTGCTTATTACGTATCGCAAGAAATACTGCAGGATAAAGTGGGAATTCGTTGTGTTTACTTACATTTTGCAGAATCTCAACCGCTGCAATTAAGATGCGTTTTCTGATTTTCTTTTCTTGATCATCGAAAAGCACTTCCATATCATCAATAATTCGATCAGACTTCTTTTCTGTAATGGTTCCCTTAAATTGTACCAGTACATCTGAAGCGATGGAGTTCTCAACAAGAAAATCGTCAATATTAAAGCGCGAACCGGGTTTCATATGAGCAGTTTTCGTGAATTATGGCTGCAATTAATACACTTGAGGTTGCAAATAAAAACAAAAATACTTTTGCCTGACCCAAAATTTTTATTTTCAAATCGACATTCCCTTAATTGCAGATATCAAATATATAAAATTATCTGCGAAACAAGTAAATTAATTGACAGAAAATAATTGAACTATTGAGATGCTCGTTCTTTTCTTTGCAAACCACGGAGACAGAAAAGTTCAATGGTGAATAACAACATCATTACAAATGTAACACCGGCAATTATGAAAGTCTCGGGACGAGTAAAGCCATAAACAATCATATATATCAGTGCTGCCAAGAATATGATATTGGGAATTATGTATAAAATATACCCCCAGGGTTTTCTACTGAACATTTGAAATGCGCCAAACCATTTCAACAGAAATGCTATGGCAATTACAGCTACGGCCATATAGATCTGATCAGGGGTAATCTTGGATGAGAACATAGCAATAGCAGATTGTGCATCAGCATCAATTACCATTCTCTTAATTAGGAGAAACAATCCCACAAGTGTAAATGCCGAATTCAAATAGAAAATAATCTGCAGCATCAAAGGGCGCTTAAACGTATATTTCATATTCAGAAATTTTTTATTCACGAAAGACAAATATCATATTTTTTTTGGATTCAGACATAAAAAAAGGCAGACCGAAGCCTGCCTTTAATATTTTTGTTAGCTTACGCAGCCGGAGCAGGATCTGCAGGAGGATTGTATTTTGCACTTCCATAGCCAAGAATTGGCCAAAAAATAAATGGAAGCAGAATCATTCCAACAGTAAATCCTTCGCTCTTACCAAAGTTCTTGCTGATACCATTAAATGTCATAATCAGCATAATTAGGTTTGCAATAGGAACAAACATAATCAGCAAGATCCACCAAATTGGTTTTTTGGCAACTTCAAGCATTACAATAATATTCCAAATTGGAACAATGGCTGCAACACCTGGTTTTCCTGCTTTTGAAAACACCAACCATATTGGTACAATGTACAGCAGAATCATAATAATTGCATAAACAATAATCATTGTTAACATAGGCTCAGATTTTAATTCAACAAATTTATCGAAGGTAAAGATATATTATTTTTACACCTAAACAAAATTTATTCAATAAAAAATACTAACAAATAAACACTAAGTTTATATCTGTCAGTAAGCTAGTGTTTAACCCCATGGGATATTAAACCCATTGGTGTTTAAGGTAATTCCTGTTGCTACAATAACAATTACAGCAATTATGGTTAAAGCAATACCAATAATTGTTAATACGCCCATTGTAACAAAGAAATTCTTCATCTGTTTGTGGTAAGCAACCAGGTTGTTTGGGTCACCAAGCAATAGATAATTCTTGATATTTGTGGCCGCATTGATCAGAAAAATTCCTAGCAAAAAAGGCACCCAGGCTACAATAATACCAATACCCAGAGTGGCCAGGGTGTAAATAGACGCATAAACAATATGCAAAATACCCATAAACATGATCCACCCCCTGGTAGAACTAAGCATTGCCTTAATCTGAGACTCAATGCCACTTTGGTGATACATTGGCTGTTGCTGCGGCTGCGGTTGAGAATTTGGATTCTGGTTCATATTTGTAAGATTTATTCAAGACTTCCGATAGATTTTTCAACTTCCTCGAGAATCTCGCAAGACTTCACAAGATCCAGCATTGCATTGTGATCGGGATACAATGGTCTGTCAATTTCAAGAAACTCAACATATTTACGAATCACTTTGTGAGCGACCTGTGTTCCATCGCCCCACCTGTATTCGGTTTCCTTGCGCCTGCGAATATCGAGTGCCTGAGCTGCGGCCATGAATTCAATACCAAGAACGCCATAAGCATTGTCCATAATCTGGAAATTCTTCAATGCGGTGTTCATCCCCATGGACACAAAGTCTTCCTGATCGGCCGCGGCAGGGATTGACTGAATTGATGCAGGCGTTGAAAGGATTCTCTGCTCAACAATCTGCATGTCTGCTGTGTACTGACTTAACATAAGCCCTGAGAATAATCCCGGATCTATTGTAAGGAATGGTGGCAAACCAACACTCAGTGCAGGATTATTCAATCTGTTCATTCTTCTCTCTGAAAGCACACTTACCATAGTGATGCAAGCACCAACCATATCCATTGGCACAGCAACAGGTGTTCCCTGGAAGTTTGCACCCGAAAGCTGCAAATTATCATCGGGGAAGAAAATAGGGTTATCGCCTACTCCATTCAGTTCGGTTTCCACCTGTGAGCGGGCATATTTCAGGGCATCGTGTGCTGCACCAACTACCTGAGGGGTTGAGCGCATAGAATATGCATCCTGAACTTTAACTTTCATGCGTTTTTCAATCAGATCGCCATTTTGAGCTACTTTTCTTATAGAAGCAGCACTTCTTATGGATCCTGCAAAACCGCGTACTTCATGAATTTTATGATTATAAGGGCCAAAATTGGCTTTCAATGCTTCGAGCGACATGGTTGCGGCAATTTCTGCCTGTTTGAGCCAGCGGTTGGCATCGTACAGCATAATGGCACTCATCGCTGTGAGCACATTAGAACCATTAATGGTAGCCAGTCCGTCACGGGCAAGGAGTCCGGGAACAGGAATTCCGGCTTTTTCAAAAGCAACTTTGCCTTCATACATTTCGCCTTCATAAAACGCATGTCCTTCGCCCATCATAAGCAGAGCGATCTGTGACATAGGGGCAAGGTCACCACTGGCGCCCACTGATCCTTTTTTACACACATATGGAGTTACTCCTTTGTTCAGCATTTCTACCAAAGTGTTGGTGATATCGATACGACAACCTGAATTTCCATTGGCATGTACATTGATACGGCCTACCATTGCACCGCGCACCCACTCTTCGGGCATGGCTTCACCAATTCCGGCAGCATGATTATAAATCAGATATTTTTGAAAGTCTTTTATCTGGTCATCGTCGAGAATCGTTTCCGAAAACTCACCTATACCGGTGTTGATTCCGTACATAATTTCGCCGGCTTCGATCTTCTTCTCCACCATAGCACGACATTTATTAATGCGCTGAACAGCATCAGGATGCAATTCCACTTTTTCACCGAAACGGGCAACTTTAACAAGATCTTCAATTGTTAATGATTTCCCTGTAAGTACAATAGCCATATCTTTTATTTTTAAATTTTAAAAATGAGATGGCTAAGGTAAAATTAATTGCGGAAATTGCAAAAGAAGAATATCGAATCTTGACTCAGGAATCCTGAATCATAAAGTGAGACGCGATCTTACATAAGTTCAGTCTTCTTTACCCTTATTCTCTTCCTTTAGTTTCTTGATCATCGGGGCAAACTCTTCTTTGATGGTTTCGGTATCCCAGCCCAGATCCTTATCCTTGGCTTCGTTTTCAATGTCTTCCAGCATCATAAGTTCAAGCTCTTCAATAATCTGACGTCCATGCTTAATAAAAGCTTTTTGCTCATGTCTCGATTCAGATAACTTTCTGAGATATTTTTCATCACGAGCTCTAAATTTCAATAATGATCTATATACCTGATTACGTCTGTATCCAATATGAGCCAAAGCATCCGCAGCAATTCGCAGTGCACCATCTGAAAATTCACGGTACACATCTTCAATACCGTGATCCACCATGTCGTAGTAATCATCCCAGGTTCTGGCCCTGACCATAATTTTCAATTGCGGGAAATATTTTTGAGCCGTTTCCACAATTTCCATGCTTTTTTCTGATTCATCCACAGCAACAATGAGAAGTTTTGCATCTTTTGCACCTGCTGCACTTAGCAAATCTCTTCTGGAAGCATCACCGTAAAAGACTTTTAAACCTAGTTTTCGTAACAAATCCACATTATTCGGATCCATGTCGAGATAAGTCGCCTGCGTTCCTTTTGCCTGCAAAAACCGTCCGATAGTACTTCCGTATCTTCCAAAACCGGCTATGATAACTTCGTTTTTCTCATCAATCATATCCGATTTTCTTTCTTCAGATTCTTTCACACCAAAATAGGGCTGAATCAGTCTTTCATTGAGCAGCATTAACAGAGGTGTCAAAGCCATAGATACTGCAACAGCAGCGATTACAGGGTTGACCACATCTGGTGTTGCAACACCATTTTGCAAAGCATACGACAATAGCACGAATGCAAATTCACCCCCCGATGCAAGTCCAAAAGCAAATAATCGGTTATTATCAGAACGCATTCCAAAAGCATAGCCGATAAAAATTAAAACCAGGAATTTCACTACAATCAGAGCTCCAACAATCGCTGCAATCAAACCGGGATCTCCGAGAATAAGATCAAAATCGATGGATGCACCCACTGTCATAAAGAATAATCCAAGCAATAGACCTTTAAACGGCTCAATATCTGTTTCCAGCTCATGGCGATATTCATTTTGTGCCAAAACCACGCCGGCAAGAAATGCCCCGAGGGCCGGACTTAGTCCGATTTTTGTCATTAACAGCGTTATCGAAATGACCAACAACAAAGCTGCCGCCGTGAAGAGTTCTCTCAGTCTTGTTTGTGCAATCAATCGAAAAGCATAGGAAATGAAATACCTTCCAAGAACAATAATGGCCACAATAGCACCGAGAACAATAAGTGTTTGCAGCGCAATAGATAAGCCGTCTATCCAGGTATGGGTTTCATGGCCGCTTACATGACTGATTTCATATGTTGCCAGCAAAGGAAAAAATGCCAGAATGGGGATTACTGCAATATCCTGAAACAAGAGTACAGAAAACGCATTTTGTCCGCCCGTCGATTTCATCAACCCTTTCTCATTCAGAGTTTGCAAGACAATGGCCGTTGAAGAAAGAGCAAGTGATAAGCCGATGGCCAGAGCTATTTGCCATGACAGAGATGTAACCAGTAACACAATTATGGTAATTATAGCCGCCGAAATGACTACCTGCAAACCTCCCAGCCCAAGAATAGGTGCTCTTAACTTCCACAATAAAGAAGGCTGTAACTCAAGGCCAATAAGGAAAAGCATCATCACCACACCGAATTCGGCAAAGTGCATGATATCGTGTCCTTCATCACCAACAAAACCAAACACAAACGGCCCGATTATAATTCCTGCAATAAGATAGCCTAAAACGGAACCGAGGCCAAGCCTTTTCGCAACCGGAACAGCTACAATTGCAGCAACGAGAAAAACAAAAGCCTGATAAAAGAATCAACCCTCCATAGTTTATCCTTTCTCGTTTAAATAATCATTCATGTATTCGAAACTCATGGCCTTTTCCAGATCAAAACGGTCATTTTTGAACTGATCACACAATTTCATCAATTCCTTTTTATGCTCGCGCACTTCATTTTCTTCAATGGAATGAGAGCCATGCACTACAAATGGTGGTATGGAAATCATTTTACAAAGTCTGGCAGACTGCTGAAGCGGAGAAATCAATTGCGGCAACGTATGATTGTGAAATCCACCAGCTTTGTACGCCTCTCTTGGAGCTCCTGTGGTAATAGAACACATAAAAAGTTTGTCTTTCAAAGCCACACCCTTGCTGCCAAAAGCCCATCCATGCTCGTAAACATGATCCTGCCACTCTTTCAAAATTGCCGGAGTGCTGTACCAGAAAAGCGGAAACTGAAATATAATAACATCATGCTGTGAAAGCAATTCCTGTTCTCTTTTCACATCTATATTGAAATCGGGGTACTCCTCATATAAATCATGAAACGTAATTCCTTCCATGTCTGCAAGCCCATCCACCATAATTTTATTTACCTTGGATTTGT
>PKSX01000034.1:0-770 GCA_002869435.1 Marinilabiliales bacterium
CCGGCCATAATCATACGGGCCACCCAGAAAAACATGATTTCAGGAGCGGTTACCAGATCGTTGGTCGGGTAGTAGTATTTAATTTCTTCATTGTCGGGATTCATAACCCCGTCGAATACGCTGAGTGGCCATAACCATGAGCTGAACCAGGTATCGAGCACATCTTCATCCTGCTTAAGATCGGAAAGCTGCCATTCAGCATTGATGGCTTTGGCTTTTACAAGCGCTTCTTCCTCATTCATGGCTACAATGGTTTGACCATCGGGAGTATACCATGCCGGAATGCGTTGCCCCCACCATAGCTGACGCGAAATGCACCAGTCGCGCACATTTTCCATCCAGTGGCGGTAGGTATTCTTGAATTTCGCAGGGTGAAACTGAACCGTATCATTCATTACAGCATCAAGCGCGGGCTTAGCCATGTCGGCCATTTTCAGGAACCACTGTTCGCTGAGCCTCGGCTCAATCGGAACATCGGTACGCTCGCTGTAGCCCACTTTATTGACGTAATCTTCTATTTTTTCAATATTGCCGCTCTCGTCGAGCAGCTTCATAATGTTTTTTCGTGCATCAAAGCGTTCCTGCCCGATCAGAATCTGCGCTTTATCATTCAGATACCCGTCTTCGGTGAGAATGTCAATAATTTCCAAATCGTATTTCTGCCCGATTACGTAGTCGTTTTCATCGTGGGCCGGAGTAATTTTGAGGCAACCGGTACCGAACTCCATATCCACATACTCATCGGTAATGATTGGAACCGCACGATTGAT
>PKSX01000034.1:780-2312 GCA_002869435.1 Marinilabiliales bacterium
GTATCGGCCAGTATGGTTTCGGGTCTGGTGGTGGCAATCACCACATACTCGCTGTCGCTGCCTTCAAGGAAATACTTCAGATAATACAGTTTCGACTGCATTTCCTTGTGGTTCACTTCCTCATCGCTAAGGGCCGTCAGCGCTTTCGGGTCCCAGTTCACCATACGGTATCCCTTGTAGATCAAACCCTTTTCGTAAAGGTCAACAAAAGTCTTTATAACCGACGGATAACGAACTTCATCCATGGTAAAGGCAGTGCGTTCCCAGTCGCAGCTTGCGCCGAGCTTTTTCAGCTGCTCCAGAATGATGCCGCCATGTTTTTCTTTCCATTCCCAGGCGTGTTCCAAAAATTTCTCGCGGGTAAGCGATGATTTTTCAATGCCTTCCTCGGCAAGTTTGTTCACAACCTTGGCTTCGGTGGCAATACTGGCATGGTCGGTACCCGGCACCCACAGGGCGTTATAGCCCAGCATGCGCGCACGACGAATAAGCACATCCTGCAGGGTATTATTCAGCATATGGCCCATGTGCAAAACACCGGTAACGTTGGGCGGAGGAATTACGATGGTATACGCAGGGCGCTCGTCGGGAACGGAGCGAAAGATATCATGCTTCATCCAGTACTCGTACCACTTGTCTTCAATATTTTTCGGGTCGTATTTAGCCGATAATTCCATTTTGCCAGTTTTTAGAGGTGCAAATTTAGGAATAATTGATGGGTTTTGAAAGATATATTATTGGGGACGCGGATATATGCAACATGCGAGCATCGTTAGCGAAAACGAAGTGAAAGCTAATGCTCACGCAAAGCGTGACATGGCTGCATCGCAGCGTTGCATAAGTATCAAACCACTCAGCAAAATCCTCAAGTACAACCAATCCCAATTAGCACATCAGCACATTAATTCATTAGCACATTAATATACGTCCTCTCTGTCCTATCCGACCTATTCTACAGCAAAATCCCCAAGTACCACCAATCCTAATTTTCAAATTGAATAATTATCAAATTATTTTGCGCCTTTTCCGTCTACAGCCTATACTCCTCGCATCCGGGCAGTATTTGCCGTCAGGCTTGCAGATTTCTCTGCATCCGCCGAATCTTTCATGCACTTGTGGCGGATCTGAGTGCGTCTGCCTGCAATTTTCCAACATTGATCGAGCATAGCGCAGATCATTTTGGAAACATTGCCGCTGTATGTTTCCAAAACAATAAAAACATTAAATTCAATAATTTATTAAGCAAAAAAATGTGATTAAACCGTGCAGGCAGATTTATTAATAAGGATTATAATAGTTTCGTCGTAGATACAATCTACGCCGAGGGTGTGGGTTAATTACGGAATTATTGACAAAACCGGGAAAGTACTGCGTATGGTTCCTTACTAGGGGGGGAGAACTTTGCCAAAGAGAATATCTGAGATATGAGATTGGAGATTTGAGATATAACCTCTCAATTCTAAGTTCTAAGTTCTCAATTCTAAGCTCTCAAATCCCTACTTCTTCTTCACAATCAGCTGCATGCCTTCGTA
>PKSX01000082.1 GCA_002869435.1 Marinilabiliales bacterium
AATATGTGGATCGTTGCTGACAACCTTAGAAAAGGTGCTGCCACTAATGCGGTTCAGATAGCTGAATATCTGGAAGAGGTGTTCTTCACGGTATAAAAAAACCACGCTCTCACGTGGCTCTTTGTTCGGTTTGATAGGTTTTTGCTCCTATGATAATTTATTGGTCTTCAATTTCTAAATCTCCGTTTTCAAGATCTTCATCAATCAGGTTGTAATTTCCTACAGGATCAATATCTCTTCTGTATACATTTTCAGTTGCAACTTTAATAAACCAGTTGTTTTTCTTTTTCAGTGTTGCACTTGGTCCCGGCCATGGATCACTTATGCCGGCAGAAGTATCGTCTATAACAATTCTTTGGTCAATATCGCTTAGCGTCTGAATGAAAAGCCTGTGATTTCCGGTATTGGCATTTATAGATTTATTGGCAAAATAGCGTGCTGTAAATGACAGGAAATATGCTTTGGTGTATTTTCTGTCCTTAAACATTCCAATAGCCAGTCTCTGATAATGAACTGCTTTTGAGAAATCTCCGGAATATACATGATGTGTGCGCAATTCTTTACGTGCAATGAAAATAAATTCATTTGTCTTATTGATCATGGTTTTGGCCTGTGCCATTCCTATCCCCGACCCGGGTTGCGCATGAAGAGAAATTCCAAATACGAGAATTAAGCTTACAATTAATAGTTTTTTCATGGTTTTTGAGATTAATATTGAGGTTGTAGATTCTCAAACTGAGTATTATCATTAATTAGAATATTATCATTATTTGGGAATGGACCCACATGATCCAGCTCTTTTCTGCGACTTTCATGAACGGCTACATCTATGAAGGTTTGGTTATAATGCTGTTGTTCCTGTCCGGATTTACTGGGCTGCCAATAGCTAAGTTCAGGATTGTTTACAATCAGATCTTTTTCTGCCTCAGATAATGTTACAATAAACATCCTTATTTGGCCGGTGTTTTTATTGATTGCAAGGTTGGCGTAATAACGTGCTGAAACAGCATGGAAAAATGCTTTTACAAAGTGGTTTTCTTTGTACTGCTTCACTGCAAACCTTTGGTGGATTAATGCTTTGGTAAGGTCACCTGTAAATACTTTGTGAATTTTCACTTCATCTCTGGCTTTGAATAGAATTTCATTGCTTTTATTGATGCAGTTTTTTGCCTGTATTTTTCCGATTTGCGCTGTTGCTGCAGATATTCCAATAATGGATATTACAACAATCATTAATAAATTTTTCATGTTCGATAAGTTTTAGTTATTTAATCGATTACATGCAAAAATATATCCCAAATGCCAATAAATAAAATGCATTCGGTAAAGATTGCTGAATTTTTACGGGAATTGTGGAAAGGATTACTCCATAATCGCCTTAATAGCAGGCAATTCTTTTCCTTCGAGATATTCGAGCATGGCACCGCCGCCGGTACTTACGTAACTGATCTGGTCGGCCAGATTATAACGGTTAATTGCTGCTACAGAGTCACCACCCCCGATTAAGCTATATGCACCTCGAATGGTAGCCGAAGCGGTTGAAATGGCCAGAGACTTGGTCCCCTGCTTAAATCTTTCAAACTCGAATACACCCATGGGGCCATTCCAGAGCAGGGTTTCAGAATTGTTGATGATTTCAGCAAAGCGTCTTATAGAGCGCTGCCCTATATCGAGACCCATCCAACCGTCAGGAATATTATCGGCTTCACTCCAGCGCGTTTCAGCCTCATTGCTGAATCCGTTGGCGATCATTGCATCAGATGGCAGGAAGAGGTTTACCCCTTTACGCATCATTTCCGAAGCCATATTACGAGCAATCTCAAGTTTGTCTTCTTCTATCAAAGAGTCGCCCACATTCCCGCCAAGTGCTTTCACGAAAGTAAAGGCCATACCACCACCAATGAGAATATTATCGACTCGGTTGATAAGATTGCGGATGACATCAATTTTGGTTGACACTTTGGCGCCTCCAATTATGGCTGTAAAAGGACGCTTGTCTGTTGATAATAGTTTTTCCAGACTTTCAATTTCACTTTGTAGTAATAGCCCGAAATATTTATTATCCGGAAAATACTTCGCTACGGTAGTGGTTGAACAATGTGCACGGTGTGCAGTTCCGAATGCATCATTTATATATATGTCAGCTAATTCCGATAGCTTTTTTGCAAATTCTTCGTCTCCTTTTTCTTCTTCTTTGTAAAACCTGAGATTCTCAAGAAGCGCTATATCACCACCCTTGAGGTTGCCAATTACATCTTTGGTTCGGCCGCTGAAAAGTTCACGATCAAAAACCACATTCTTGTTTAACAATTTTGAAAGATGAATTGCGATTGGAATAAGCGAGAAGTTTGGTTCATGACCTTTGGGCCTTCCAAGATGAGTCATAAGTATGGCAATTCCACCCTGATCGAGCACTTTTCTAATAGTTGGAAGTGATTCCCTGATGCGGGTATCGTCTACAATTTCCTGATTCTGATTAAGGGGGACGTTGAAATCTACACGGATAAGGACTCTTTTTCCGCTGAAATCAACGTTATTGATACTTTTAACCGCCATAGCTCGAGATTTATGGGTGTCAAAATTAGTGATTATTTATCAGACCAATAGTATAATTCGGGGGTTTTTTTCTGTAAAATGTGGTAATTCATCAATTATACGGGTCAAACCTAAATCCAATCTGTAACCCGATTGCGAAGAGAGAGCCATCTGTATACTCCGGCGTAAACAAAAAGTATTTACCCCATGGTTCAATTCCCATTTGGAAACTTTCGCTGACATGCCAGAGATACATGAAGGATCCCCGAAAATCTATTCCGGGATAATACGATGAGCCGGGGTCGCAGAAAAACTCTTCAGTCACAAAGTTCTTTTCAAGCCCTATTGTGAGCATTCCGGAATTCTCTTGCATGGGAAATTCCCAGCTGAGCATGGCGGGTATGCCAAAAAAGAAGACGGGAATATTTCCCTCATCCCCGTTGTTAGGATAAAGTGATGAATATGTAGGTGTAGCAACCTGAGTTTGAAGATATGGTGCATATATAAAATGCAAGCCGCTTCGTATATACACATTTTTCCGCAGGGTGTAATAATACTGAAACTCACCCGAGAAATTGAACTTGTTATTAAAACGAATACTCGGAATTCCTGTGCCGTCATTATTGACCAACTGGTCGTAGAACATTTGTGCCGGACCAAACGCAAGTCCAAACTGCATCTCCTGGGCTTTTAATCCGCCTGCAGAAATGAGAATTGCAATTATGAATATAAGCTTTCGCATAATTTACATTTGAAAAGCAGCCAGTAAAAGATCAAGCTCTTTGTACTTGAGTCCGTATGTTTCAGCAATATTCTTTTTAGTCAGGTAGCCGTTATATAGATAAATACCCTGCCTCATAGCCGGATGTGTTTTCAGATAATGTTCAAATCCTCCTTCTTCTCCTGTATCAATCAACGCGGTAGTGAAAAAATTGCTCAATGCATAACTTGCCGTTTGCGGTACCATGGAAGGAATATTGGGTACACAATAATGAATAACCTCATGCTTCACAAAAACAGGATCATTATGATTGGTAATAGAAGAGGTTTCAATACAGCCGCCCTGATCAATACTGGCATCAATTATAATTGCTCCCGGTTTCATTTCTTTTACCATGTCTTCGGTAATAACACATGGTGTTCTGCCGTCCTGAGAATGTAGTGCTCCGATGACCACGTCGGCCGATTTAAGCGCCTTTGAGAGCACTTTGGGGTTGATGATGGATGTGAATACTTGCTGACTTATATGATGTTGCAGAGAGCGTAATTTATAGATTTTATTGTCAAATACCTTTACACTGGCGCCAAAGCCAAGCGCTGCACTAACAGCATTTTGAGCTACGGTTCCTGCACCAAGCACCACTATTTCTACAGGAGATATTCCCGAAACATTTCCGAAAAGTTTTCCTTTGCCAAGATCATTTCTGCTGAGGTACTCAGCGGCAATCTGAATAGAGGCAAAACCCGAAATCTCGCTCATGGCATTCAGCACCGGGAAAATCCCATTTTTATCCTGAATAAACTCAAATGCAATAGCAGTGCTTTTATGCTTAACCAGATGCTCATAGTACTCTTTTTGCTGCATGGTTTGATGCAGTGCCGAAACAATAGTCTGTCTATTGCCAAGCATTCCCATTTCTTCAGTAAGCATGGGTGCCACTTTCAGAATTATATCCGATTTATAAATCTCGTTAGGTGTTTCGCATATAGTGGCTCCTGCATCAGCATATTCTTTATCAGAGAAGTGAGCTTTTGCACCTGCACCCCGCTCAACATATACTTCGTGCCCATTGGCTACAATAATGCCAACACTATCAGGGGCCAGCGAAACACGGTTTTCCTGAAAGGCAATTTCTTTGGGAACACCAATTTTCAGCATGTTTTTCTTGCGTTTTACTGCAAGGCGTTCCTCTGCCGGCATCAATTGCCCGGCCGGGCCAAGGTCATAATTAGAAGATTCTCCCATGGGTTCAGGTCTTTATGCTAACTAGTCTTTTATTTTCGTCGGGTAATGTCGACATATATACTTTAATACCGTTTTCCGGAATTAAGGTTTCAATAATTTCAGGCCATTCTATAAAACAATAGTCTCCACTGAAAAAATAATCTTCAAATCCAATGCTTTTTATGTCTTTTTCAGTCTCAATTCTGTAACAATCAAAATGATTTACAGGAATTTCACCGGGGTATATATTGACCAGTGAAAATGTGGGACTGCTTGCTTTTTGACCATTCAGTTTTTTTACCAGTTTTGAAATAAGGGTTGTTTTACCGGCTCCCATTCCTCCGTAAAATGAAAAAATTCTGTATTCACCATAAAGCTTAAGAATTTCTTCCGCAAGCTCATCCAGCTCATTAAGGCCAATTTCTTTTTCAAAGAAGTCCATTTTATCTGGGTTGCAATGTTATGGCAGGAATAATCACTTCTTCCATGGAAATGCCTCCGTGCTGAAATGAATCAGCAAAGAAATTTACATAATAATTGTAATTATTTGGATACACAAAATAATCATCGGCCATGCAAAACATGTACGAAGTGCTGATATTTGGTTTGGGCATGAAGATCTCTTCCGGATTTCTGACCTCAAAAACATGTTTACTGTCAGAATTCAGGTTTTTACCAAACTTGAAGCGAATATTGGTGTTGGTTTGCTTGTCTCCAAGTATTTTCACAGGATTTTTAACCCGTATGCTTCCATGGTCAGTTGTAAGGAGTATAGTTGCTCCCATGTCTGCTGCAGCGCTAAACACTTCAGCAAGAGGGCTATGGTCGAACCAGCTGCGGGTTATGGAACGATATGCCGATTCATCACTGGCCAGTTCTTTAATAACCTCCATATTTGTTTTGCTGTGCGACAGCATGTCTACAAAGTTGTAAACAAGTACATTAAGTTTGTTGTCCTTAAGACTCTTTATGTTGTCGGCATATTTTCTTCCGGCTCTCAGATTAAGGATTTTAGAATAATTGTATTTGATATTCAGGCCTCTTCGTTTTAAGAATTCACCCAGCAATTCACTTTCAAATTGATTTTTGGATGTTTCTTCTTCTTCATCCGTCCAGTATTGCGGAAATAATTTTTTCATTTCGGTCGGCAACAGACCGCTGAATAATGAGTTTCTGGCATACTGAGTAGCGGTGGGTAAAATGCTGAGATAAAGACCTTCATCACGAACCCTAAACTGATCTGAAATGGCCGGCTGAATCATTTTCCACTGATCGAAACGCAGATTATCAATAACAATCAGAAATACTTTTTCTTCGTTTTGCAAAAGAGGAAGCAATTTTTCTTTTAAGAGGGTGTGTGAAAAAACCGGTTTATCTTCACCTTTATCGTTAATCCAGCCCACATAATTTTTGGTGAACATTTTCGAGAAAACCAGGTTGGCTTCATCTTTCTGCATGGCTAAAATCTCATCCATCCCGGTATCGCCGCTATTGTCGAGTTCCAGTTCCCAGTAAACAATCTTTTTATAAAGCTGAATCCATTCCTGCCAGCTGAGCGAGGGAGAAATTTCCATTCCAAGACGGGTAAATTCGCTTTGATATTTTGAAGTTGTAGTTTGTTGTATCAGTCTTTTATCGTCAAGGTTTTTCTTTAGAGAAAGAAGAATTTGATTTGGATTTACCGGCTTGATAAGATAATCGGAAATCTTGCTGCCAATGGCTTCTTCCATAATTTGCTCTTCTTCGCTTTTTGTAATCATTACCACAGGAATTGAAGGCTTAATGTCTTTAATCCCAACCAGTGTTTCAAGGCCGGTTAATCCGGGCATGTTTTCATCCAGAAAGATGATATCGAAATCATCTTTTTGGATCATATCAAGTGCATCATTGCCGTTGCTGGCAGTGGAAACTCCATATCCTTTTTGTTCGAGAAATAAAATATGTGGTTTGAGAATAGATACTTCATCATCAATCCATAAAATCTGTGTTCTTTTGTCCATTTTCTAAGTTTTTTCAGGTTAATGCATTACATTTGCAATACTGTAGTCTTGGTTGGAAGCCTCCTCAATCCAACATCAAAAATACGAAAATGCTCAATAAACGCAAAATATTAAACGATCCGGTTTACGGTTTTATTACAATTCCGGATGAATTCATTTACGACCTCATTAACCAGCCTCTTTTTCAGAGATTGAACAGGATAAGACAGCTTGGATTGACCTATCTTGTTTATCCGGGAGCTCATCATACACGCTTTCATCATGCCTTGGGGGCTATGCATCTAATGGATGAAGCCATAAGTGTCTTGCAACAAAAAGGGTTTGAAGTTACTGAGGCGGAAAAACAAGGTGCATTAATAGCTATTTTGTTGCATGATGTTGGGCATGGTCCATTCTCCCATGCTCTTGAGCATTCAATAATACATGGAGTGCACCACGAAGATCTTTCATTGCGATTCATGACAATACTTCACAGTCAATACGGATCAGTAATGGATATTGCGATATCTGTTTTTCAAAACACTTATCACAAAAAATTTCTTCATCAGCTTGTATCAGGACAACTCGACGTTGATCGCCTCGATTATCTGATGAGGGATAGTTTCTACACCGGAGTTTCCGAAGGGATTATTGGTACTGAACGAATTTTAAAAATGATGTGTGTAAACAGTGGTGATTTGGCGGTTGAGGAGAAGGGTATCTATTCCATTGAGAAGTTTATCATTGCTCGCCGACTGATGTACTGGCAGGTTTACTTACATAAAACAGTTGTTTCAGGCGAAGCGATGCTTATTAATACACTAAAAAGAGCTCATGAACTCGCGCTTAACGGGGAAGAGGTTTTTGCAAGCCCTGCTTTGTCGTTTTTTCTCAAAAACACTGTTAAAGGAGAGGAACTGACAGATGAAGTTATGCAAAAATTTCTACTACTTGATGACAGTGATATTTTAACAGCCGTAAAAGTGTGGCAGCAGCACAAAGATATTGTTTTGAGCAGGCTTTCCGCAGGGCTCATCAACAGAAAACTATTCAGGACGTGGCTGAGTTCAGATAAAGAAATATTGAAAGAAAAAGAGCATGTTTTGAATCAGATAAAGAAAGAATATGGCGTCAGTTTAGAAGAAGCCGGCTATTTTCTTGCAAGCGGAAGGATTGAGAATAACACCTATAACCCCGATTTAGAAAAAATCTGGATATCAATGAAGGATAATTCCCGTAAAAACATTACAGAGGCTTCTGATCAATTAGACCACCATACACTTTCAAAAATAACTAAAAAGTACTATTTATCATATCCAAAGGCCGTGCATTTATAGTTTATTAGAGCATTAATACTGTTCATGTCAAATAAAATAGATATTTTAGCACTTTGTTTTGAACCTGGACTTTGAGAAATGAAATTTACTGCGCAGCAGATTGCAGACTTTATAGAGGGACAAGTAGACGGGGACAGTCATTCTGAGGTTTCATCCTTCGCAAAAATTGAAGAAGGAAAAAACGGAGACCTTTGTTTTCTATCCAATATGAAATATGCGTCATTCGTGGAAAAAAGCGAGGCATCAGTTATTATTGTGCCTTCTGACTTTGATGCACCTGATGGAATTCAATGCACT
>PKSX01000189.1 GCA_002869435.1 Marinilabiliales bacterium
AAATCAACAACTCAACGTGAATTATTAGAGCAAATAGAATATGTGTTGATTCGGCTTGCACATTTGGAATTTCAGTCTGAAAAGAAGGCTGACACTTCATCTCTTTGGAATAAATATGAAAGCCTTAAACAACAATATTTGAGTAATAATGAGGAGAAAATATTAGAAACGTCAACTATTTATGCACTAAAAATAAAAAACAGAAGTGTAATAAAATACATTGGTCAGACAAAACTATCCTTGGAAGATCGTTTAAAGGCACATCTCGCCTCACTTTCAAACCCCAGAAAAATCTTTTGGCTTGAAAAGCATAAAAATAATGTTGAAATAGTACCTCTTGAAGAAAATATTAAGCTTAAACCTGAAGCGGATTTCAAAGAGGCATATTATATTTACTTATATAGGAAAAAACATTTCCCTCTTCTGAATAGCCCCGAGGGCCCATTATTTTGCAAATCATTAGTATTTCCAAGAACTAATAGAGGTGGCGAATTAGAATATTGGTTTTCGAAAAAGGCAAAGAGGAGTGATTACCTAATTGTCGGGGAGTACCTGTATTACGAGGATATTTACTATGCTTTGCAAAACAAAATTGATAGCATAAGTGACAAATTTTCTGAAAGAAGACTTTCTCTTATGAATAAAAGTTTGAAGATCCTTGAAAAATCTTTAGATATTGAACAACAGCACATAAATAATGAAAACTTCAAAATTCACCCTCACTTTTAAATCAATTTCATATTTTTGAATAAATAATTTGAAATGCACAAGTACTTTTTAATCTCATATGAAATAGACCAGTCAAAAGCCAGCTATTCTTCATTCTTTGAAGCAATTGAAGAAAACACCATACGCACATGGTCTTTGAGCAAATCATTTTTAGTGTCTTCTGAAAAACCAATAGAGGAATTAGGGTCAATTTTGAAAAAGCACATTGACCCGATGGATATGCTCTTAATTGTTGAAGTAACCGATAAATACTTTGAAAGTGGTTTTCCCATTCATTTAATGAATGCATTGAAGAATAATGGGCATCAGTACTCATGAAAACCTACATCATGTAGTAGATGGCCTAAAAGCTCCAGCACGATTTCTGAATGTATTCCAAGGTAAAATGCAGCGGTGGCAAAAGTGTCTGGGCGTTGAGATATAGTACATTGTAATTTTTTAATAAAAAATCAAAAAAACAGTTTTCATTTTTCGACAATTTTTTTATTTTTGAATTAATATTAGGGAATTGTTTAAGCTACCCTAAAAATAATAATGAATATGGATGCAAAAATTGTAAAAGAAACATTAATTGAGCTGATAAAAGAGAATTCAGAAAGTGATGGATGGATGAATCTTGCCAATCTTGGTTTGGAACTTTCAAAAAATCGAATAGACTATAAAGAGTTAGGCCATTACAAACTAACAAACTTTATTACATCTTATTCTGACATACTAGAAATAAAGAAAGATGAGACTCATAAAATACCAGTATACTATGTCAAGCTTAGAAATGAACCAAGTCAGACAGAGAAGAATAAAATCGTAAAATCTTTTCCTAAAAATGCTTTAACTGACTGGGCATATCTGAAACATTATCAAACAACTTTTGACAAATTGAAAAACATGGCGTTGGAGGAAAGATGGTATTACAAAATCAAAAACCCGAACTTCCCTTATCCAATTTTATCAAGCTATTTGCATTATACATTTTATAAGTTAAGCAGAGAAAAAGGCAAAATCCTTAGTAATGAAAAATACTCCGTTTTTAATACAGGATTAGTAGATAACAGATACGAACCAATCTATGCTTTATTTGAGAAAAATACAACATATACTCAACAATGGAAACTCGTCGAGTTTTGTATTGCAGGTGAGGGCTATGCGGGAAAAGAGCTTGTTCGAAATTTCAAGGACATGCCCAAAAGAGCACATTACTTTAGCAATGTTTCAGACATGTTGTATGATACAAGAGCTGGAGAACCTGAATTGGATATGAGACATATAATTTTAGATAATGCAGGCAGATTACCTTTACACTTTCTATCAGACAATCAACCTAAAAACTTCCAAATAAAGAACCCAGACATTTTGACAATTGAGAATCGTTGCAAGTATTATGAAGATTTAGCTAATGCAATTGAACGTGATACAAAAACATATAGAAACTTAACAAATCGCCTGAAAGATGCAATTACTCTTGCAATAAAAAGAATTGAATGGAATTTCAAAACAGCTATTCCAATGTATTACCCTACCGAAGATAAAATGTCTCTTTTACTTCCTTTGTCATTAGTAGATGATGAAATAGTTGATGTTGCTTTAGTTGTTGAGAAAACAAAGTCAGGGAATTACATTGGACATACAATCTTGCCGTTAAACTGGGCATATAATAATGCAAGATTAGTTGCAAGACCTGATAGCGATTGGCTTGTTGCTGAACAAATTGATATAACAAAAGACATTGATGACGAAGACAATGATGATGAATAATGAAACTTTAATAGATTAGTCATCCTTGTAAAATTGAATAGTAAAACAAATACTCTCCAGATTTTACATAAAAACTGTCCAATCTTTTCACCCCATCTTCTTCATCGGATCAAACAAAGTATCTGTCAGCACTTTGCTGTAGATTTGGGTGATTTGTATTATGGAGTGGCCTAGAAGCTTTTGAATGATCTCTAAGGGTATTCTGGAGATCAGAGCTTAAACCGGTCGAAACTGACCACCCACAACGCTCCAAATTGACCACCCTCGCCGGAATATATTGACCACCTGCAACGGAGCAAACTGACCACCCAATTAAATAGCATTTTTATTTTTACGAATTTGATGAGTTCATTGTGCCTCATTCGAGGTATTGTATTGTCCTAAAATAGGTTTACAGGAAAAAAGTGTAAACATATGTCAGAACAAAACAGAGTTAATTGAAATTCATTCAAACTTATTATGACTCCAAATAAATGCCATGCAAGTATTTCAATGCTTAATTCCCTCTATCCTATAATAAGAATTGATTTATGAACTCTCCCATATTCACATAATTCATTAATCAGTTGTTTTGCACGTAACCCACCCCCCGGGCGTAATGTCCACCACTGAATTTCCATGAACCGGAAACTCTTGGTTTTGTCGTATTTTTTCCAAAAAATAATCTTTCTCGAATAAAAAAGATCCTTCCTGAAAATGAATGAATATGCCAACAGAGAAAAGTGGCAATAAATCTTTAAAAACGAGATTCATTGTATCATTTTGGTTAGTCCCTTTCTTTATGATAACAAGCTCAAATATTGCCGGTGCTAATCCATTCATCATGCCTAAAGCCGGATATCTGGTATCCCAGCTATTATAAAATTCAAGTTCACGCTGCACGCTATCACAAAAAACTTCAATACTGTATTTTGAAGTGTCAATCTTGTCAAGTTGAATCTCGTTTTCACCATCGAAGAGTCTGAAGAAAACTGTGTTTGTTTCAGGACCATCGTATGATGTGGGCTGTGCGAAAACACAAGTCGTTAAAACTAAACTGATAAAAAATAAAATCACTTTTGCCATAATAACTCATTTATTAAAAATGCAGAAATGAACAACCCTCAATTCCAAAGGTACAAAATCATATTTAATGCTTTCAAATTAACTATATTTGTATAATTCATTCAATGATAATACGTTAATCGTAAATGAAAAAGACATTCATATTTGCATTATTGCTTTCTATTGGCTTCGCACTATTTAGCCAACCATTGTGTTTTCCGAAAATAAGGGATTATGATGCTCAGATCATGGATAATAACGGGAATATCATTCTTATAAAAATGGAATTTGGCGGAGAGCTCATGGATGTTCTTGATGAAGATAAGAAACTGAATTTCTATTATACAGTTCTATCCCAAGACGGAGAGATTGTAATTGATACGATGCTGTATTTTGACTGGCCTGATTGGCATTATGATTTCATTGATTGTTTCGCAACATATAAGAACCAATCAATGGATGGGTTTCCAGAATATCCACATGAAAGAGATTCAATGAATTGCTCTGTTTATCTGCTTTTTGATTCGAGAGACACCACTGTTATTGGCTATCATTTATCGGGTGACCGGAAATATGCCTATGAAATACAGATTGATAAAAACGGGAACTGCGAGTACATTCTGTATGATTTTGATAAATATGCCATTAATGGTGCATACTGGGGCGATAAATCAAAGTCGGCGGCTCTTTATACGCTGGAGCTGAAAACAAAGCATACAGATTTGCAGTTTTTATCCAGAACAAAGTACTGTACAAGTTATAAAGATAGTGTTCAGTTAAATGACTTTCCTGTTTATCTTCGGGAAAAGACAAATGATCCCGGAGATAAGTCCGATCTGTACTTTCCTCCGCCCCCAGACTGGGAACTTATTGGGAAAAGATGGAGTATTGATCTAAATGGATATTATAAAATCAATTCCGATAAACCCATGCTTCAAATCATTGAAAACACTTTGCATTTGACCGTGTTTAATACCGATGGAAGATCATGTCCTGAATATGGGTATGATCTTAGCCCAGTAGTGTATGCAATTGATCTGAAGAAAGGGAAAATCATTTGGCAAAAAACGATTGAATATTATGAAAAGTATTAGCGTCATTTCATATTGTATCTTGGTTTTAATATTGCAATCGAAAACCTTTGCACAATATGAAAAGTATCATTTACGGATTAATGTGACTTCGGTTGATTCGACCAGGATATATAATGCTGAGGTCTATCTTGATGATTTAGAATTGAAATATAGCAAAAGAGATCATAGCTATGTACTGGATGACTGGTTTCCAATTGAAGAAAGAAACTATGTTCTTACAATAAAACATAATGACTATAAAACAAGATCAGTTAATCTAGCTGGTGATGACTTTAAAAGGAAAGGAGGTAATGGAAGATCTGCTTTTGCTTATTGCGTAAAGGACAACTTGCCGATTTATATTTTCAATGGAACGGAGTCGTTTTTCATAGAGGGTACAGACAGTTTTCCTTTTATCAGAAAGCCTGAATTATTAATGATTTCGAGGTATGCACTAGATAAACGGGATAGTGCAATGATGTTGTTTGAGGATTTGAAACTTGAGATTGTTGATACCACTGCCTGGCAATTTATTACACTTAGGAAGAAAAATGGCAAAAACTTTAAAAGCAAGAACTGCAAAGAACTGAAAGCGATCAGAGAATCCGGCTACGTAATACAAGCCGGGGCTGTTGTAGCGAATTCTGTATTAATGACTACTATTGATATAGGATGTAAAAAAAGCGATCTGGAACAGGTGAAGGCTATCATGAAAAAGAAAGGGTTTACATATATCTCAAAAGGAAATTTGAAGAGTACATATAAGTTTGAAGCTAATGCCGGTGCAGGATATTATATTTCGGATATCTCAACAGAATTGCTACAATACGAAGAGATATTTTCGGTGTATGTGCATCTTGCTTTTCCTACGAGGTTGTTTTGAGGAGGAGGGGTATAACAGTTTGTTCTTTTGTATTGGATACAACGTTTGGTGTATGAGGCGTTGGGCATTTCAAAGCTCCAATGTATCAAACAACGATGTATTAGATTAATTGAACTCATTTTCAAATTTTGCACTATCGGCCAAATGCACTATTTTTTTTGTTGTTCAACGTGGTTAATTCAGAATATCATTTAGCCTGTCCTTTAATATTTCTATTATCCTGTCAGGAGTTTTATCCACTTCAAAATGATGTGAAATAATTTCAGTTAGATCGTATGAATTTCCAATTGTAATTCCGTAATCATTAGCAAGATCTCTAGCCCCACTTTGAAATCCACTATGAGAAAACACAAGACCATGGATTGAATTTTTTGAGCTAAAAATCCATGAAGGAAACTTGTCAATGAATTCTAATCTTCGTCTTTTAAAATCAGTTAAAGCATCATTCAATAATGATATTCTTTCCCTTGGTGTTTTTGTTTTCCACTTTTTTGATTGGCCAATAATTCTTGAAGTTTTTGTTTTATTTGGAAAAAGATGATATTTACCATATGATGGAATTAATGCTAGAAAATCAACGCCAAATTCATTTCCTGGGTCAGTCAGATGAATTCTTGTATCTTTCGCTCCTACGAACTCCATAATTAAAACACTTATTGCTTCATACTCTCTCCAAGTTAAACTTTCAATAAATTCGTAAATCTTTGCTCTTCTCGAAAGCTTTAATTTAAGTCTTTTCGTTTTTAAACTGTCATTTTTCAGGAGTGTACAATAGTTTGTAAACCTTTGTGTCGATCGTTCATTAATAACTGCATATGGAAACATGGCAGACTCACTATGTTCATCAATTTTCTTTACAAACATATTCCATAAAGAATTCAAGTTTTTATTGGCAATGTATTCTGCTTCGATTTGATCTTTATTCTGAATTCTTTTGATTGCCTCAACAGCACTTAACTCAAAATCGTTCTTATAAAAGTTGCGTAAAATATAATCTACTATTACCAATTTATTCTTCATCAAAAAACTTATTCAGCCCTTCTAGTGTTTTAATTAATTCACTTATTTTATCAGCAAGCTCTTTATCTCTATTTTCATTTTTTAGTTTAAGGACTGGAATATCATTAAACTCTTCAATCAACTCAGTAAATTGTTCAATATAAGCTGATACAGTCTGCTTTTTTGATTCTTCTTCTTGAGCTAATTTTAACCTAATAATGTTAATTGAATGCCCTTGTCTAAAACTATTAAATAAGTCTTTATGATCACTTATTGCAGATGAAACAATTCTTTGGTCTTGAGCTGTAGGAATTCTTCTTTTATTCCACTCTCCGGCTCTTTCTGGATCAAAGTTCCCCTCTTCGTCAATTTTTGGGTAAAGCCAGCTTAGATACTCTGCTAGATTTTCCTCATTAGCAAACTCTTTGTCATTATCATCCCAATTCAGCCAATTCTTTAATGCAATATCACTTCTTCCAAATAGTTCCTGTAGATATGGAAAACAACGATAATCAATATCATTTTTGAAATCATCAATATTAACTATTTGAATATACGTAAAGTATGCTCTTGCCCACTGTGCAGCAGAATAATGGCTTATACCAAAAATTCTTCCAACTTCAGTATAAGACAGGTTGTTTTCATTAATCTGTTCCACAAGTAATTTAGCTTTATGTACTGCTGACCAGTCTTTTATTCCGGAAATATGTCGTAATCCTTGAAAGATCCATGCAGCATTTGGGTCTGATCCTGTATATTCAAGGACAGGTAAATCATTTAAGCTTTCTAAAACATAATCCTCCAATTCAATCTCATTACTTTGAGAACTAATACTTACTTTTTTAGCGGCAGCAACTCTTCTGTTTCCTTCAAGCACTAGATACCTATCTTCGCCATCATATTCATCTATCTTCCTAACGACTATTCTGTCAATAGGTAAATAACCGTTGCTTATAATGCTATCTTGTAAATTTTTCAATCCATACTTCTTTTCAAGCAAATTTGAGCTTTTTTCTTGCACACTTTCATCAAAGTAGTTTTCAGGGTCAACGACATCATCAACCTCTTCAACAAACCTAGGATTATTGGGGTCTAAATAAATTTGGGTTAGCTTTAGCTTTTTTGGAATTAAGTATTTGATGTGTTCTAACATAATTTTTTGTTTTTATGGTTATTCGTTTTCCATGTTGCACAACATCTGTATTAACAACATATACGGTTTATCTACCGAATGTTGTTCATTTCCACCACGTAAAAATATGAAAAAATCTTAGATAAGATAATCCGTCGAAGGAATATTATCTTTTAAATGGCATAAAATCCCCACCAACTTATTTAGATTTCATATAAATTTCATACAAATATTTCAATGCCTAATTGCCTCTTTTTTGTGTTTAGCACTGACTTGCATCGTGAAAATTGAATGTATTCATACTTCTAATAATGTACTACATAATAATTTATTAATCCTACGATATATACAATTTTATATTTTAGTACCGTTAATTTCGTCTATAATACCGGTAGTATTATAGATATATGGTTTTGAATATCGCATTATAATTAAGAATAGCATGATTAAAA
>PKSX01000231.1 GCA_002869435.1 Marinilabiliales bacterium
GGCACACCGCTGGAAAGGACGGGGTTGGAGAAGATTAGGAGTAATACTAAAATAAGTGGTCACTGAGCGGAGCCGAAGTGACATAACATCTCCCCCCCCCGGACATTTCGACTACCCTTCGACTACGCTCAGGACAGGCGCTCAATGGCCGGTAAGAACTACGTTTTTATCGTACTTCGAAAAACTTGTATTCCTTATTATTGAAATCAATAAGTGGAAAAAAATGATGATAGAATATGGTGTCGGTTTTATACGATCCGGCTTTACCAAAATAAGGATTATTAGCATCATAGAAGTAATTCACCTTCAATCTTCTCCATTCAGCGTATTCACGTTCAAATTTTCCGTGCTGATTTGAGAATACATAAAGTGAATCATTTATAACACCGGAAATAAAATCCACATCCTCATTTTCAGGCTCAAATCCCTGATAAGATGTTATCATGTCATAATCTCCGTCATTATCTATATCGGTAAAAAAACTTCCGGCTTCAAAAAAGAATCCAGCATCACCCCAGGAATCAGCCAATCTGGTATGGTCAACCAATACACTGTCATTTATATCAAGCATATAGAGTTGCATTAGCGAAGGAGAATACAATCCACCCGAACAACAAACCAAACCTAGTATATTTTCGCTAAGTTTTATACTGAATGAAGGATATATGGGAGAATTTCTGTTATATTGCCTGTTTCTGATTTTATTAAAAGGAATGGATTGAACCGAATCAAGTTGAGGAGGGTATAATTTATTATTGGTGTTTACCCCCATTTGTATATCATAATATTCAGCTGCAAACTTTTTTGCATCAGATTTCACCTCTATTACTTTACTTGTTGCAAGTGGAAATAATACGAGCAAATCTCCCATATTCAGAACCTTATATTGCAAATATTCAACTCTTGTTCGCACATTCCTAATTTTGGATGCCTCATCATGTCTGATTTTTGGATGAAGACACTCATATTCTGAAATGGAACACGACAACAGAAACGCTCCCAATGAAATAATTGCCAAAAAAAATCTGACCATCGATCTTATAATGAAATTTATCACCTTCAAATATACGAAATTCAGCCTAAGTTCAAATAACCAGGCTTTCCTTGGTTTTCTCGCTGATTTTCAGTAACTTTGCACCCGCAAAAATGATTAGTTTTGTCAGCATAACGAAAAGAAAAACAATGTCATCCTGAGCAGCTTGCCCTGAGCTTGCCGAAGGGAAGGGCGTCATTGTTTTTCAATAATCTCAAATAAATCTGCCTATACTTCGACCGACATTAAATTTCTTGTTCGCATTTCGACTCCCCTTCGACTTTGCTCAGGACATGCGCTCAATGTGACAAGAAATTTTCCGACCTTTGCATCTAAATTATGTTAGCACGAATAACTGTTATGTTAAACACAAAAAGTTTTTTTTTACAATTAAATTAAATAAATTCGCCGATCACAATAAATAAACAAAAGATGAAAAAAGTTTTATTATCAGCATTTGTAGTAATGGTATCTATAACTACCCTGTTTTCACAAAACATTATGGATAGTTTAATTGTTTATTATCCGTTTAATGGCAATGCCAATGACTGGGGTGGCAACGGATTTGACGGAACTGTTTCCGGAGCAACTTTAACTACTGATAAAGATGGGAATCCTAATAATGCTTATTATTTTGATGGCGTAAACGATTATATTGATCTGCCATTAAACTCGGCTTTAAACCCGGATTTTCCTTTTACTTTTTCGGCATGGATAAAAACCTATGATTATTCCAGCACAGGATTTCGAATTTTTGGGTCTAATTGGAGAGAAGACCATTATTATTCCGGATTTATGGTTTTAGTCAGTGATTTGGGTGAACTGGCTATGTGGGTTGGTAATGATGAATATATAGGTTCTTCCTCTAGACGCGGCAAGAAATCTACTACAATATTGAATGACAGTGTGTGGTATCATATTGTTTGCATATTTAATGCAATGGATGATTTCACAATGTATATTAACTGTGAAGAGGACCTAAACAATACATATCTTGGCACTGCTAATTCATATGTTTCTAATTCAAGTTATCACCCATCTCTGGGCAGATTTGACATCGGAGATCTCAATGAAGCTTATGGTTGGGGCGTTATAGACGAGGTAGCCATTTGGAACAGAGCACTATCACCTAGTGAGATTGGAATTCTTTGCACCTCTACATTGGAAGTGATTTCGGGAACAAAAGAAAACACTTTGAAAATATTAAATATATTTCCAAACCCAACAAGCGATTACACTACTGTTAATTTTAGTAACCCCAGTAATGACCACCACCAGATTATCATATCAACTATTGACGGACAATTGATTCAAAAATATACTGATATTACAGGAAGTAAATTTAGTATTGATTGCAACGGGTTTGCAAAGGGTATGTATTTCCTGAATATTTTGAATATGGCTACAGGTGAAAACGCCATTAAAAAGTTCATTGTGAACTAATATCTTAGTAGATTTAAAACACATATCTAAATAAACAAATTGGCACCCAACGACCAGTTCAGGGTGTCAATTTATTTAATTTTCCGACCTTTGCCACAAATAGCAAATCATGAAGAAGCTACTTATTATCATATTATTAGCGTCAAACATCCATTCTTTCTGTCAAACCCAAATTCCAGACGATAGCGTAAAAATAACCATTGAAAACAATAGACCTGACAGCATTATATCATATGGCGACACATTTTTAAAAGACACAAGATATAATTATTCATATAATGACCTACTAAAGCTTCAACCAACATATCTAAAACGATATTTATTATTATTCAATAAAATCAAAACACCATTAACTCAAACAGTTTCTTCACATTGCTATACAAATAATATCGGCTCAATTGATCTGCGTTTTGCTTTAGGAATTTATTTTCAAGATAAAGTCATTTTCATTGGATTCTCAAACAGCAATTTCATGACTATTAATAATCGTGTCTACCTTCTAAATCTTAAAGTTCTTCATGCAATTCACGATGAGATATTTGACAAAGGAATTAAAAAATCATTGCGAAAGCTTGCAAAGGATTTCAATGAAGACTTTGGCTGGTGATATATTTGTTCTTAATAGGTTATCAACGACTCTCCCGCCTAAGAGTGAAAGCGTAAATAAAATCAACGTAGTGAAGCCTTAAAAAAGAAATAGTGTTTGAGGCAGTGAGCTGCCGAGTTTATTTCTTTTAGCGTAACGTAGTTGATTTTTAGCTTTCAATCTTCAGCGGTTGATTTTTTGTTTACTTTTTCATCAAGGAAAAAGTAAAAGCCCGCCCGGCTTGAGGGCAAATAGAAAATATTTTTCCGACCTTTACACCAAATTCTTTATCATGAAGAAACTCATTTTCATATTATTGCTTACTCCTTTATTTCTTTCGGCGCAGGAACCCACAGGAATGAACCCTTTGAAAATCGGAGTTTTTAGCAATGCCACCTTGCTGCCCGGTTCAGGAATTGCAGGAATCATCAATACTCCATTCCACCCCGGTATTATGGTTACCAAAGAATTCAAATGGAGACAAACCGAAAAATCCAAGCTCTTTCAAAATGTAAACCTCGGCTATTCATACCACCGCCTTGCACAACACAGCATTTTTCTATTTACAGAATTCGGCTGGCGCAGAACGTGGGAATCGGGTTTCTCGTTTGAAACAGCTTTGGGAACCGGACTTGTTCATGCCATTCCTGATGTGGAAACCTATGCACTCAACGACGAAGGCGAATACGAACGCACCGACCGCTTTGGCCGATTGCAAGGAATGGCCGATGTAAACTTTGGAATCGGGTATTTTGTAAATAAATATCACAACTTTCCAATTCGCATTGGCCTTAACTACCAAGTTTGGTTCCAGTTCCCATTCGTGGCCGAATATGTGCCGGTACTACCAAACACTGCCCTGCATCTGAGTGCCACATTTTTCTTACCTGAAAGATAGAAACCATGAAAAAGCTAAATATATATCTCGTCATAGCCGGTTTCATTCTGGCATTTACCTCCTGCAAGAATCCTGAAGTGGGCGGCAGCTCGCCCTGCATCACCACTTTTACCGACAGCAGCGATAGTCATCCCAAAGCTGCCACTTACCAAAACCTCATCGATCATTATACACAGGCAGGAATTCCCGGTATCACTTTACTGATCAAAGACAATAACGGTTTATGGATCGGTTCTTCCGGAAAAGCCGATATCGAAAACAATGTAGATATGGCGCCCTGCACCGTTTCCAAAGTGGCCAGCATTACCAAAATGTTTATGGGCACCCTCACCCTCATGCTGGTAGATGAAGGCGTTCTCGATCTCGATGCAAAAATAAGCACGTACTTACCTGCCGATATGGTGGATAAAATTGCCAATGCCGACGAAGCCACCCTGCGCCAGATCATGAACCATACCAGTGGCATTTACGATGTGGTAAGCGATCAGGGCTTTTACCTCGATTTGCTCAATAACCCCGAGCAACACTGGACCCAGGAAAGCATACTCGAACATGTTTACGGCAAAGATGCCGCTTTCCCCTGTGGTACCGATCAGGGATACAGCAATACCAATTACCTGCTCATTTCGCTCATTCTCGAAGAGGCCACCGGCAAAAAGCATTACGATCTGCTGCACGAAAGAATTATCGATCCGCTCAACCTGCAGAACACATACTATTTTTACCACGATGCATTGCCCGCCTACACCGCACAGGGCTATTACGATCTGTACAATAACGGCAATATCATGAACCTCACCAACTACAATACCGGCAGCGGCAATGGCTACACCGGCCTGTATATGGATGTTCGCGACCTGCAGCTTTTCATAGAAGGCTTATTCGTAAACAAGGTTCTACTGAGTGATTCCATGCTCAATATAATGCAGACTTTCACCGATGTAGATCCCGAAAACGGCCGCGCATTTGGGCTGGGCATTTACAAGGATTTTCTCAACGGAGCGCCCGACGAGTACGGCCTCGGCCACCGTGGCAGAGATCTAGCCTATAGCGCTGATGCATTCTACTTCCCGAAGAACGGAACCGTCATGGCCTTCATCATCAACTACGGCACCAACGGCAATAGTGCGGTGGGCGATTTGTTTTTTGAGTTCCGGGATGAGTTGGAGGCGGAGATTTTTAATTGATTGCTTGCATAGATGCAATGAACGCTAAGTTTTAAGGACACAACATTGGATGGAATGCTGAGAAACGATGATTATATTGTCCACTGATAATCTAAGCAGCAGCAAAGTTGCAGCCATGCTCACATGTTGTATGATATACATTTCTTAACATTGTTAATACTTCAATTATTCCCACTTATTTTCTATTTCTCTTAGTAATAAGAAGACTATCAATAACTTGGAATAAATAAGTATTTATACATCTCATATCTTAAAATGCACGTATGGCACGAATGCTGAAATGGTTACTCTTTGCTTGGCCAGATTGTACTCCATCGCCGAAGTACTGACACCAAGCATCGTCGATACCAACTTCGGTGGAACTCCAATAGTAGTCAACAGCAAAACTGCTACCGCCATTTGATACTGCAGTAGCATTAATTAATGCCATATTTTGATACATCATGTTTAGCTCTTCTTTTGATGGCAGATACCAGTCACCATAGCTTTTCCCTCCCTCTGTGACTATTAACTCATTACAAATCTTTACTGCATTAGATCCGCCATCATCACCAATCGCAATTTGAGCAGCAATAATAATTGCGGTATTTGCTTCGCCTGAAAAAGGGCCATCTCCTCTGGCAAATGTACTTCCAAAAGTCCCAGCATACCATCTAAAACCGGAGCTTTGGTCTTCTTTAGCACAAACAAGACCATGTTGACCAGTTTCGTCAACCCACATTACAATCCCTCCTTGGGCAAAATCGCCTACCGAATATGTAGTTGCTCCGATCGCATTAATAACATAAGGACTTGAAGTTGTTCCAATACCTGATACTGATACATTGGTACCCGCATTAATTTTGGTTTCGGATCCGTCCTGATCGCCAGTGTTTGTTCCAGAAAGATTACTCAAATTAGTAATATCAGTTGCTGTAATGTTAGCTGCCTGACTAATTGTGTATATTGGATCGGTTTCATCACTATTTGTAAAATGGTCAAGATCGCTGATCTGACTTTCAGTAATTGAAATTCCAGTTGATCTGTCCCATGCACCAAAAACAGGGTCAGTTTCAGTATAACTGTCTAACTTATTGTTCCAATTAGAAGTGTCGGTTGCCGTAATACCGGTCGCTATTGATGAACTAAAAACAGGATCGGTTTCATCGCCATTTGTGAAATGGTCAAGATTACTAATCTGACTTTCAGTAATTGAAATTCCAGTTGATCTGTCCCATGCACCAAAAACAGGGTCGTTCTCACTAATACCACTACTTAGACTATCAGCAGTCTTTGAATGCAAAGCATAGGGTACACTTAACAATTGATTTGTGCCAGTAATAGTGTATACAATACCTCCTGTTGTTCCATCAGGGTCTGTTTCTGATTTGATGAAATACGGTCCATTTGTCCAGTCAATAGTAGAGAAAGCACCGCTAATAACTACTCCTGCTCCAATTTCAATGCTCACTAAACCATTTTCATTAGTTGTAGGTGATTGAGTTTCTACATAAACTGCTGAACCACTTATTGAACCTTGCAAAATGCTGATTTGCATCTCAATTGATTGATTTGTTACCAGATTATTACCTGCATCTCTGATTACGGCCTGATAACTAAGTCTTTCAGGTGATTGAGAAAACGCACATTTAGTAAAAAACATGGCAACTACCAGTATAAATATTCTTTTCATAGTTCTTAGTTTTTAATGATCTTGAATGTTGCAATTTCTTCCAGATTCTTTAATACTTTCACGAAGTATAATGTAGGGGGGAGATCAATCATCGAAATCTTTGTTTCATTCAAATTAATTTTGTTTTCCAACAATAGTTCTCCCTGCATATTGTATAATTGAAAAACCAGATTTTGTTCATCCGGGTTTTCTACATTTAGAAATATTAATCCATTTGTTGGGTTTGGATAAATAGAAATCTCATTATCTACAGCTCCTACCAATTCAGTTAATACTGAAATTTCATATGGTTGTTGAACGCCCTGAGCAACTGAACCACTTTGACCAATATTAAAAGTATAAACAGTTTGACCAATTGAATAACTTACCGAACCGCCACTACTCAAAACATTATTCCCTCCTGCGTTAATACTATTTTGAGCATCTAGCCCGGTTAGTCCTAGAACTAACAATAGAATGACGCAAATTGTTGTTTTTTCCAGCATTTGTTACCTCATTTGTTAGTGTTAATAATCCTTTTCATTTGTCAGCTATTAAAGAGCATAATGATACAGCCGAATAATTGCCTATGAATACCAATTCATTAATTGCATATCCAAAGGATGTATTATTGTAGTAGTCAAATGTGAGTGGAGCAAGTTAATGACATTTGATAAGTTTCAAAAATATAAGATTTCTTTGAGAAAACATAGAAAAGTGGAATAAAACTCAATTTTTACATTAAAGCAGGTGCATCTTAAAGAATTATTTTGAGTTTGATAACAGTACATAAATATTCCAAAGGAGTATCTCATAGAAGGAAGATACTAGTTAATCTGCGAAATACGCGTTCATCTGCGGATAGAAAAATCAGCAGAAAAAAAATTTCAGCGTTTATCTGCGCATTAGTCTGCGTCATCAGTGTTCCATAATACCAGCGACCTCAGCGCATTCTTTGCGTACTCGGCGGTTAATTCTATCATCAGTGATCCGGAATATTCATAGAAAATCCCGCACCAGCGAGCCACGCGAGCGCGGTGCATACAATATCTGTGATAATCCTGCGCCAGTGAGCACTGCGAACGCGGCGCATAATTTCTAAGGTGTGAAAAATTGCTAATCTGTCTAATCTGTGAAAATCTGTGTTCCCATTTATCCGTGCATCCGTGGCGATAAAAATCCGTGGCGATCATTCAAAATTTCTTACATTTGAATCCC
>PKSX01000089.1 GCA_002869435.1 Marinilabiliales bacterium
AGCTTGCGTAGCTTCTTATGATCGCGGCCTCGATGGTTATGACGCAGTAGAATGGATTGCTGCAAAACCGTGGAGCGACGGACAAGTTGGAACCTGGGGTCCTTCTGCACTTGGAAAAATTCAGTTCGAGACAGCCAAACAAGATCCTCCGCATCTGGTTTGTTGTGTACCACTTGTTGCTGCACCTCAAATGATGTATGAAGTCTATTTCCCGGGGGGCTGTGCGCGCGAAGAGTATATTGACCAGCTTGATGCATTGGGATACGGAATGTCGCCAGTCTTATATGCCAATACACACTATAACATGCTATGGGCTTTCACCGAAAGTACAACCTTTTATCCAGATTCTATTGCTGTGCCCATGCTTATGATCGGCGGATGGTACGATCATAACCCCGGCGAAGGCATAGATATTTTCGAAGCAATGCGGGTGCAGTCTGATGTTTCGGTTCGTGATCAGCATAAATTCTTAATCGGACCATGGGTGCATGGTGGTCATGGAACCGCTCAAGTGGGAACTTCGGTTCAGGGCGAATTGTCGTATCCGGCAGCCGAAGGTTGGCAGGATAGTCTGGCCTGGCGCTTTTTCAATTATTATTTGCTCGGACAAAGCAATGGCTATGATACCCTGAGTACTTATGTGTATTTTCAGATGGGCGATGACGAATGGCGTTACACTACTGACTGGCCCGAGAGCGGCTATGCCGATTATAATTTATATTTGAAAAACCCCGGAATTCTGGATGCAGGTGTCCCAACCAGTTCAACCGATACCATGGGATATAATTACGATCCGCGTGATCCGTCACCGACAGTTGGAGGACCTACACTCAGAATCGATCAGTTTCAGGGACCATACGATCAGACCGACTCGGTGGAAAGCCGCAATGATATTTTGATTTTTACCACACCCGAATTATCTCAGGATGTTTCGGTGCAGGGTTTCCCTAAAGTGGTTCTCTATGTTTCTTCCGACCGAAAAGATACCGATTTTGCCGTGCGATTAACCGATGTTTATCCCGATGGGCGTTCCATGCTATTGCTTGATGGTATTATCCGTGCAAGATTCCGCAACTGGTACACCACTGCCGATACTGCTTTTATGACTCCCGGAAATGTGTATATGGTGGAAGCTGAAATGAATCCGACCTCGCATACTTTTCTGGCCGGTCATAAGATCAGGGTTGATATTACGTCCTCCAACTATCCACGATATAATGCAAATATGAACGATGGCGACGAAATGTATGTGGCCGGCGATACCATGGTTGCACATAATGTAATTTATTGCAATTCCACTTATCCAAGTCATTTGGTTCTGCCATTATTGAACTATCCGGCTTCAATAGAAAAACAAAATGATGCAAGTCTTAAAGTTTTTCCCAATCCTTTTTCGGAGCTGATCACCGTCGAAATTCCTGAGGAATGGCAGGGGAGTGACTTAACAGCCGAAATATACAGCGAAGACGGAAAGCTTGTTTACGGTCATGAATTTTCGGCCGGGAGTGAGATTAAACTTAACCCCGTGCTTTCTGCGGGACAGTATTTGCTGGTGTTGAGATACGGAAATTTGGTGAAGTCTGTATTAGTTCACAAATCATAGTTCATCAATCATCACTCATAAATCAAAAAAGCCCGCAAACGCGGGCTTTGTCGTTATGTCTGCTTATGAAGAATTTACCTTTCGGTATTAGATTTTTTTGTGTACAAACCACCAGTCGAATGCACCTTCCATTTTGAGGCGTTCTTTGGCTTCGGCTTCGCTTTTTGCGGGTGGTACAATGACATGGTCGCCGATTATTTCATTGTTTGGCCAGTTGGCAGGAACGGCAACTTTATATTTCTCGTGTACCTGAAGCGCTTTCAGTGCGCGAAGAATCTCGTCGATATTTCGTCCGATTTCCTGAGGGTAGAACAGAATGATTCGGATGGCACCTTCAGGGTCTATCAGGAATACGGCACGTGTGGTTTCGCTTCCTTTGGCAGGATGAATCATACCCATGCTCATTGAAACTGTTCCAAGAGGATCAGCAATTACCGGGAAAGGAATTTCAACGTCCATTTTTTCCTTAATCCATTCCACCCATTTGATATGGCTGAAAACCTGGTCAACTGACAGACCAATAAGTTGTGCATTTAATTCTTCAAATTCTTTGGCTCTTTTTGCAAAACCAATAAATTCGGTGGTACAAACCGGTGTAAAATCAGCAGGGTGGCTGAATAATACAATCCATTTGCCTTTATAGTCACCAGGGATGTTTTTAGGTCCGTGGGTAGTTGCTACGGTCATTTCCGGCATTTTTTCGCCTATAAGAGGAAATTTGTTTACTTCTTTTTCCATTTTTGTGCTTTTTTAATTGTTTTTATTTTGTTTTTTTACTTTGATTTCGAGTTTTACGTCTTCAATGACATAGCCGTCAATTTTCCTTGATCGGAAATACTTATTCAGAATTTCATCCAGTTCATGATCGGCAAAATCTTTAATCTCTCCGTTCTCAACATCAAACATATGATGATGACGCTCATCTATGTAGTCGTATTTCAACTTGCCATCATTTGTACTCATTTTACTTAATATGCCTTCCTGAGCAAAAGATTCAAGTACCTTATATACGGTTGCTTTTGAAATATCAGGTACATGTTCGCACACGGCCTGATACACTTCATCCACACATGGATGACACTTGCAGGATATCATATAATCGAGTACGGCCAGCCTCTGGGGCGTGGTTTTCATACCTGCTTCCTGTAAAAGTGATTTGATATGTTGATAATGTTGTATCATTGTGCGTACAAAGATACGAATAATTTTTAAAACACAAAATATATTTAGTAATAAAAATTATTATTAAAAACGTAAAGCACAGATATATAAATATATAGAATTTACATTATGACAATTATCATGTGAATTTTCTTAGAATCTAGGACACATTTTTCCGTAGTATCGCTTGTTGCGATGGAAATGTGAATCTCCTCTTTTGCAGAAGCCTTTTGCAAAATTTGTCTTCCAGCTCAGGTAAATATCGCTACCATACATGTCAACAAATCCGGTCCATGAGGAGAAATAGTCAGTTCCAATAGTAAGGTTCAGGAATCGTACTGCAACGCCTACACGACCACGGCTCCATTCATAAATAGACACAGGAAAACTAATTTCGAATCTGCGTTTTTCATAACGCGGTGCAAAAACAAGTTGCATGGGTCTGCGAATGCTGTTTTCAAATACCGGAGTGGGGTGGATATAAGTCAAATTGAAAAACCAGTAACTGGGTGGGTGCCACTCATATTGAAGTGAAACAGCTGTAGGTAAGCCAATATTGAATTTTGATGCATCTGCGTTTTGTGAATGATCGTAACGGTAGTTTATATCGGATGTCATTTCAGCAATATTATCGGGATTCCACCTGTTAATACCCGGCCAGTATGTTTGTGCATTATCAAAATCGAAAACGTATGCGTTATCTTTCAAACTTGTATATCCAAGATCAAGCAGGGAAATACCTATTTTGTATTTATAACTGCTCCAGCCTTGTTCACATGGTCTTTTAAACTTTACAAGACCATTTCCGTCACGCTTTTTCTGAAAAAGAAATCCGAGATCGATAGCCCAGCCATTGCCAAGTGAGTATCCGTAATTGCTTGTATATTCGTTATTGGTGTAATCTAAAGGCATTGAGTAGGCCAGTTGTCCGTCCAACTCTTCAGTTGCCATGGTTGAGTCATTATATACTATATAATTGGCAAAAGGAACATTAATAATGGCTCCGCCCATACCCTGAATCTTTTTAATGGTAACTCCAAAAGAATAGTGCCGGTCAGAAACCTGCCGAAATGTTCTGGCGTAGGAAAAAGCTATTTCAGTCCATGCAAGAGCAGAAGTACGCATGTTTCTGAGTTCGTAATACTCATTATGCTGAGGTTCATAGTCAAGGCCTTCGTACATAAATTTTGTAGAGTGAAATTCAACACCGCGAAGACTGGTAGCCTGTCGTGTAGTCATTTTAAGTCCAAACCCCTGGTTGCCCAGGTTCAACATTACTGAAGGGAACTCAATGAGTGCACTTGTATTTCCTTTTAAAGTTCTTTCCCTGTCGTATGCATCCTTGAATATCGGTGCAGTTTCTCCATAATCTGCTGCAGGAGACAAGGGTTCCAGAAAATAAATCTCTTCTTTAGGGATATACAGGCTGTTGTTTTCAACAAATGCATCTATGGTAATGAAATTAATATCCAGCCAGACTTTCTGATCCGCAATTCCTGCAGGATTAATATAAGTGGTATTGATACCACCATAATTGCTGTTTACAATACCCCACATTTCCTGAGCTTTTGTACTCAGCGAGATTAATACAATTAAAACGATGAATATACTTCTCATGCCCATAGTGCTTTCAACTTACAAATATAAGTTATTTAGTGAGAAAAGGCAATAATTAATATGATCTGTTAGAATGAAATTGGATTTTACTCAACAATAATTATGTCACGGTATATTGTATAACAGTCTTTTTCAATAATTTCCATTATATAAATGCCGGTATTGAAATCTATTGAGGTATTGATCTTACTCGTATTGAAATAATGCCTGCTTAATACAGTTTGACCCACACTGTTTCTGATATTCAACTGAATTTCTTCATGATTTCTGTCCAAATCAATGTAGATTTTATCGCTAACAGGATTTGGATAAACTCTAATGTCATTTTTATGAAGAGCTTCAATTCCGGTTATCGTAACATTTATGCAGGCAGACGTATCATAACAGCCGTTTTTTTCAAGAATTAGTGCATACATTCCTGTTGCCGGAACAACGTAAAAGCTGTCTGTTGCTCCCGCAATTGCAGCCATAGCTGTGTCACATGTCACCCACTGATATGAATCGACTGTATCTACGGCAAAAAGGGTGTCACCTGATTGAATAACAGTACTGTCAATTTCTGTAACTGTCAGTTGAATAGTTAGAATGCTATCGCAGCCGGCGTTGTTTTGAATAGTATCGTAATGTGTTCCGCTGGTGTAGAAAATATTGCTGCTGCCAGTTGCCTGAAAGGACTTGCATACAGTGGTGTCGATTAATGCGCTGCTGCTATTGGCTATATTCAGATATAGATTTGTGCTGTCAGAGAAAGATTGTACTCCAACTAACGGAACAGTAACCCAGACCGTAAAATGGATTTTAATAGGTGAATAGGTTTGAGGACTTATGGGGACACCAAAAAACTCTATACAATCCATGGCCGGGATTGTGGGACTGGCCGGATATAGCATCGTTCCAATGCTTATATTTGGGGTTAATCCATTTGGTATATTGGTGATGGAGTCAATTACAGCTGAATCAAGCGGAATAATGAATGTGCCGAATGGAGGAACACTGAGCATAGTGTCTAGAGGAAACACCACAACAGTAGTGTCGTAATACATACTGCTTGTACAGGCCGTGCTCAAAGTATCAGGATACAAGCCCGAATTATATGATGGAGGGTTTGTTGTACATTGGCTATGTAATGTGTCTGAAATGAGTAGTCCTAGAATCAATAATGCTATAATCTTTTTCATATATTCTTTGTATTTCAATTATGCTAATATATAACTTTTTTATCTGATTATCATAGAGCACATACCAACAGAGCCACCAACAATCTTATCATTGAAAAACTCAATAGAATCATCATTGTTTTTTTGAGCCAGAATATAGAGTAAAGGCAAAAAATGCTCTGGTGTAGGAATAGCCATTTGAAATGTTTTTCCCTGATCAACATAGTGTTTTAGTGATTCATGATCATCATTCAGTATAAGTTCTTTCATTTTTTTTGATGCATCTATTGCCCAGGTATATCCATATTCTGCTCCATCCATATGTGCCCAGTCGAGTGTACCCAGATTGTGTACCATGTTGCCGCTTCCGATTATCAGCACACCTTCTTCCCTGAGGAATTTCAGCTCTTCCCCTAATGCATAGTGAAATGATGCGGTTTTAGTATAATCAAGACTCAATTGAATAATTGGTATATTGGCGTCAGGATACATGTGTTTGACTACGCTCCATGCACCATGGTCGAGGCCCCAAGCCCGGTTAAGTTCAATATCAGTAGCATTAATCTACTGTTTTATTTGCTCCGCAAGTTTTGGGTTGCCCGGAGCAGGATATTCTATTTCATATAATGCTTTGGGAAAGCCACCAAAATCATGTATGGTTCTGGGTTTTTCCATAGCGGTAACAAATGTTCCTTTGGTTTCCCAGTGAGCAGAGATGCATAAAATGGATTTTGGCCTTGGCAGTGTCTTAGCAATGGTTCTGAAACCTCGCACACATTCATTTTCTTCAATAGCATTCATCGGGCTGCCATGACCCATAAATAGTACAGGCATTGTTTTTTGAGAAGATATTTTTGTATTCATGATTATACTCTTGGAATTACAATTTACGAAATAATTGCAGTGCTTGCAAGTAATAAGAATAAAAAAAGCGCACAGAACTTTCGCTCTGCACGCCTTATATAGGTTTCGCGATTTTTTTAGAAGAGTTTATACCCTAGTTTAAAACTAAATGTAGTACCTTTATATAAGCTCTCATATTTTTGATCCTGGGTGTTAAAATTCGAGAACTTTACGCAATAGTTATATTAGTATTAAGTATTCTCTTTTTTAGTTAATGTTAAATTAACAATGGTGTAATGAAATGTATACCAGTGTTATACGGGTTTAATCTTCCTGGTCTTGAATTATATATTAATAACTTGTAGATTTGCAAAAACAAATAAATGATCAGCTTCATAATAGCAGTTATTGCCCTGGTGCTTGGCTACATCATTTATGGTGCTTTTGTAGAAAAAGTATTTGGGGTAGATCCAAAAAGAAAAACGCCGGCTTATACAATGACTGATGGTGTTGACTATGTTCCTATGCCCTGGTGGAAAGTGCTGCTGATTCAGTTTTTAAATATTGCCGGGCTTGGGCCTATTTTTGGTGCCATTGCCGGGGCAATGTGGGGCCCTTCTGCATTTTTATGGATTGTGATAGGTAATATATTTGGCGGTGCATTGCACGATTTCTTCTCAGGAGCCATTAGTATAAGGTTAAAAGGGATTAGTCTCCCTGAAATTACCGGACGCTACCTTGGAAAAGGAATTATGCAATTTATGCGTGGATTCAATATTGCCCTCATGGTACTGGTAGGTGCTGTTTTTATTATTGGTCCCGCTGCTATACTTGAAGGTCTGACCCCTTTCAGTTTTGAATTTGGAGGTACGACTTTTGCCACTAACCTTACTTTCTGGGCAGTAATCATTTTTGCCTATTATTTCATCGCTACTATGCTGCCTGTTGATAAAATTATTGGACGTTTGTACCCGATTTTTGGTCTGGCTTTAATATTTATGGCTATTGGTATCCTTATAGCTTTGTTTGCTGGTGATTACCAAATTCCTGAAATCATCGGAAACATGAACAATCAACATAGTAAAGGCGATGCCATGCCTATTTTTCCAATGATGTTTGTATCCATTGCCTGTGGAGCAGTATCTGGTTTTCATGCCACACAATCACCACTAATGGCACGATGTATTAAAAGTGAAAAATATTCACGAAGGGTTTTCTATGGTGCTATGGTCATTGAAGGAGTCGTTGCTTTGATCTGGGCTGCTGCTGCCATGGCCTTTTTTGGAGGCGTGAAGGAGTTGAACTTATACATGATATCAAATAATGGAAACGCTGCATCAGCAGTGCATGTAATGAGTGAAACTTTGCTGGGAAGTTTGGGTGCCATTCTGGCTATTCTTGGTGTGGTTGCTGCGCCTATTACTTCGGGTGATACAGCGTTCAGAAGCGCCAGACTCATAGTGGCCGATTTTATTAAAATAAATCAAAAGCCAATTGTAAATCGATTGCTAATCGCGATACCATTATTTATATTAGGTTTTGTGATAACTCAAATTGATTTTGGTATTATTTGGAGGTATATGGCGTGGAGTAACCAGATGCTTGCATTA
>PKSX01000243.1 GCA_002869435.1 Marinilabiliales bacterium
CCATCATACACAATAAAATATACCGTCACAAAAATGGCATGAACCGCTGCAGGCAATGCCGTTTCTCTTGGAAGCAAGGTAAATGATGCTACTGCTGCAAAAGCCGAACTTTTCGTAGTAAACATCAGGTTGGATGCAATGATGCGTCCTGTTGAGTTCTTCAACGCTTTGCTGATGAGGTTGAAAACCAATCCGCCACCAAACATCAGTACCGTAAAAATGATAATGTTGTACCATAAGTATGCAGGGTTGCTTAGAATTAGGTTCTTGCTTAATCCTACTATGGGCATAACCACGAGGAAAAACCCCCAGTTGATAAAATGCCCTCGCATTTTCTCTACTTTTGGATACACTTTTCTATGTCGAAGAAAACGACTGATAATAAGTGGTCCCACAATTACTTTTGCCATAATAATTACCACTGCTTCCGGGCTGATGGCTGATTTTCCCAGTAAAAAAATCAATGCAAATGGGGTAACCAGAATCGCCAAAAGGTGTAAACCGAAAACTCCACTCACGGCATATTTCAGATCTCCTTTCATTACTGCTGTGAATGGTACAACCGATGGTCCGGGTGGACTCACCGCCAGCAGAATGAGCCCGGCAACCATCATTTCATCCGAAAAAAGCAGATATCCGCTTCCTATGAGCAAGAGTCCGAAAAGAATATAATTCAGGAAAAATGCATGTCCGATTTGCCTCAGGGTTCGGGTCCAGGGTTTCCAGTCGGAAAAAGCAAATCCCGATGTGGCAAAAATCATAACCAGTGCCAGAATCCAAACACTGTAATCGGCCAGAATTTGCGTTTTCTCACCCAATACAAATCCGAGTATCAGCGACAGGCTGAGAATGAAATTTCGGTGATTGAGTATTTGCAGGCTTTTTTGCAGCATTTATTGTATTTTTGGCAGTGTAAAATTACACAAATGCAATTGTTCTACGTCCCTGAACTGATAAATGGCAGCATAGAACCCGATGATATGGAAATGCGCCATCTTAAGGTCCTTCGGAAGAAGGAGGGCGATACCATTCGCATTTGTGACGGTAAAGGTAGTTACAGTGATGCTACCATTTTGAGTTTGGAGAAGAGATCGGTTACTTTGCAGGTGAATGAAATCTATCAAGTACCTAACAGAAAACCTGAATTGATTTTGGCTGTATCTCCATTGAAAAATGCAGATCGTTTTGAATGGATGCTTGAAAAATGTACAGAATTAGGTGTGAGTAAAATCATTCCCATTATCTGTGAAAGAACCGAAAGTCCGCTTCGAAAGATGGATCGTATGCAGCGCATCTTAAGGTCAGCAACCATGCAGTCTTTGCAATATCATCTGCCTGAGTTGGCTGAACCCATGCAGTTTTCTGAAATATCAAAATTGGATTTACCGGATCAAAAACTCATTGCATGGTGTGAAGGAGATAATCGGACTGAGATTCCAGAAGTACTTCAATCGAAAAAAGATGCAATAATTCTGATCGGGCCTGAAGGTGATTTTACTGCTGATGAAGTTGATTCTACTTTGAAGCTGGGTTTTCAAGCAATAAGTTTGGGTGCAAATCGTTTACGAACTGAAACAGCCGGTGTTTATGCTGCAGCTGCATTTTATATGAAAAATTCATGAGACTGAAACTTGCCATATTATTCTTTTTTATCCACACTCTTGCTCACACTCTTGCCGTTCAGGCTCAGGATCCTATGGTGAAAATAGCACTGCTTAAGTATTCGGGTGGTGGCGACTGGTATGCAAACCCAACATCACTTCCGAATCTGGCTGCTTTTTGCAATAGTCAGCTGGGAACCAATATCAGCATTGATATTCCAACGATTGATGCCGGTAGTATGGAGATTTTCAATTATCCTTTCATTCATATGACCGGTCACGGAAATGTGTTTTTTACTGCACAGGAAGCCGATAATATCAGAACCTATTTATTTGCCGGTGGCTTTTTACATATTGATGATAATTATGGAATGAAGCCTTTTATTCTGCCTCAAATTGCAAAAATATTCCCTGAATACGAGCTGGTTGAAATTCCATATACTCATCCGATATTTCATCAAACCTATAGTTTCCCAAAAGGATTACCAAAAATCCATGAGCATGATAATCTGCCCCCTCAGGCATTCGGTATTTTTATCGAAGGTAGGCTGGCTTTGCTGTTTACGTATGAATGTGATCTGGGTGACGGTTGGGAAGATCAGGCCGTACATGGCGACTCTCAGGAAACCCGTCTGAAAGCTTTGCAAATGGGCGCCAATATTATTCAGTACGTTTTTGAAGGAGACTAATCAGAAATAGATCGCATGAAATTTCATTCCTTCCACGCGGTTCCATTCCAACGCCGGTGCCGGGATTTTAATAAAATTGAGACTCTTAACCAAAAAGGCCAGCCAGGGGTTTCTGATTTTTATTTTTGAGAAATCGATATCAGGCGAAAGGTAGAATTGGGGATAACGTTGAAAACAGGGGATAGGTGTTCCGTTTATTTCGCCGGGATTTGAGGTGGCACCAATCATGCCCTCGGCACCATAGCCCACTGCAAAATTGAGCCATTCCGGGAAATTTGATTCAGGGTTCAGGCATGAAGCTATATTGAAACTAAGCCAATACGATTGCCCGTTATAGTCTTTAAGGGTTTGCTGTACGAGGTTCTCTCCCAATAGATCTGGATTATAATCTGCATATCTTGAGGGATGCATACTGAACTTAAGTACCACTGGCTGATCATTAAAAAGTAATTCTTGTCCTGCAAAGAGTGAAATTCCTGCAGTATTGGCCAGCATATCACCAAAACTAAATCCCCAACCGTCGGAAAAGCCGTCAAAAATTTCAATAGTGGTCATAAAAGCCATAGAAACCCCGCTTCCCCAAAGAATTGCTTTTTTCCTTTCCATTCCTGACCATTCAAAAACATCGGTTTGAACAGCAGCTATGCTGATTGCCGATGAACCGTGTCCGATTTTATCCATCCCAAACCATTCTTTATTATCATTGAAACAGTGAAATGAACCTGAGCTGTAATCGCTGTACCACAGAAAATACAATCCGGTGAGTGCCCCACCATACGCTGCAGCCGAGCCACCATAGGCAATGGTTTTACGCAAAGAATAATTTGCGGAATCACTTTGTCCGTATGCTGGAATATAGAATGTAACTGCAATCAGTAATATGAAATGCAGAAAAAATTTCCTCATATCAAAAAGTCTAGAGGAAATCTTTAATGGTTCTGAAATATTCTTCCTTATCGGTAGTAAACGTTGTTTCTTTTTTGGCTCCTTTTACTACGTAGGTTTTAGTTATTTTGCCACGTATTTTTGCAATGCGTTTCACCATATCATCATTATAAACAGGATCGTCTTTTCCGTAAATAATGAGAATACCGTTCAGGCTGCCGCCTTTGGCTTCAAGGGCATAAACAGGTTCCAGCATATTCTTGTCAAAACCGAGTGGAAGCAGAACTTCTTTGCCTTCTGCCGCTTGAATGGCTTTCTGTACATCGTCCAGCGTGGAATATGGTGAGTCGGCAATAATTTTTGTGATTTCACTGCAACGAACTGCACCAATGGCAAGCGACATTGAGGCTCCGATTCCCTGACCATACAGGGCCAGTGTTCTGTTTTTTGAGTGGAATTTACGGGCATAATCAATGGCGGCATTCAAATCTTTTTCAAATTGTGAATAGATATAAAATTTTGTGTTAATATCAAATTCATCACTTTGACCATATCCTCGGTAATCATAGGTGAGTACATTCCATCCGAGTGAAACAAAATTGGTGGCAATCTCGATCAGATCAGCCATGTTTCCATTTCCGTCATCGCTGAGAATGATCATTTTGTATGAAGTTTCTTTTGTTTTAAAATACCAGCCGTGCAGATTAACTTCATCGCTGGTCTGGATTGTTACTTCTTCATAGTCAATGCCATAGTCGGCAGGTGTAACAGCATACTCGCGTGATGGCTCAAGAGAGAAAGCTGACAATGAGAATAATAAGGCAAAGATCAATACAATACTTTTCTTCATAGTTCCTGAATTTTGCATAAAAATACTACATAATCCGCATACTCACAAATGCTTTTGAAGGATTGTTAATAAAAAAGGCTTTCCAATTGGAAAGCCTTTTCTGAATTTTTTCGGAATACTAGTAGCGGTCATCGCCACGCTGAAAACGATTATTGTCTTCTCTTGGCTTCGCTTTTTTAACTATGATAGTTCTTCCGTGAAGTTCGGTTTCATTTAACCCGTCGATGGCTGATTGTCCAGCATCGTCATCGGGCATTTCTACAAAGCCGTATCCTTTGGAGCGGCCTGTAAATTTGTCTGTAATAATTTTTACAGAGTCTACTTGTCCATACACCTCAAAAGCTTCTCTTAAGCCTTCTTCGTTGGTGTCATAATTCAGTTTTGTAACAAAAATGTTCATGCGAAAAAAATTAATAAAACTTGTCTTGGTGCATTACTACCAATATGCAAAAGAAAGACAAATATTTGGATCAGAAAAATAAATCTTCATATTTTACAGATTAATTTTGCAAAAACTCCCATAGTAAACTATATCTTTTCCCTTTAGAACTCGCATTAAAGAAAGAGTTTTGGCTGTGTAATATACTGTATGACAGCTCTGTATATGTCGATTTCTGTTTACCTGAGATCTCCTTGTTACTATCCCTCAACACAGAATCTACAAAATAACTTTTCTTTCAATATTATCGGGCATATGGGCCAGAATTTCATAATTCAGCATATCCGAATAATCACTAAACGATTTTACCTTTATCTCAAGATCACCTTGTTTTCCTATCAAAACCACCTCGTCGTTTACTTTTGCATTGGGAACATTTGTTATATCTACAATGATCATGTTCATATTAACAACTCCTATTACACCACAGCGATGACCATTAATTAATACACGTCCTTTATTACTGAGTGTTCTGCTGTATCCACCGCTATATCCTACCGGAACCAAAGCAGTTTGTACGTTGTTTTGTGCAAGATATGATATTCCGTAGCCGATAAACTCTCCGGTTTTAACCTCTTTGATAGTCATGATCCTGCTTTTCCAGCTTAATATTCTATCGAGGGGATCATTTTTATTCACTTTATCGCTTGTATACTGTATGAATGTTTCCATGCTGGGCCAGAATCCATATTGTAAAATGCCAACCCGAACCATATCAAAACGAGACTTGGGATAAACAAGTGATGCTGCTGAGTTGGCCACATGGCGCACACCGGGTTCCAGCCCCATCTCTGTGGCTCTTTTCAATAATGCTTTATACTTTTTCAGCTGGTACATTATGCGTTTGTGGTTTCCAATGCTCTCTGCCCCGGCCAGATGTGTACAAAACCCTGCTACCTTAAGATGTTTCTGGTTTTCCAGAATAAAACTTACCACTTCTGTAAGTTCAGAAGAGTCAATCCCTGAGCGGTTCATTCCGGTTTCTACTTCCAGATGAATTTTTGCTTGTTTACCTAATATCTTGGCGTAACTCAGGGCCTTTTTCAACCTTTCCTGATTGAAGATGAAAAATTCAAATCCACGTTCAATGGCATTGTCAATATCATGATCGCTGATCCAGCCCATAATCATTATTGTGGCCGGTTTGCGGAGACTTCGCTGAACCCTTACGGCCTCACTGAAATCGAATACTGAAAAATGTTCAATACCCTGATTTTCCAGCAATGGAATCATTTCTTCAATTCCATGACCATATGCATTGGCTTTTACAACAGAAGAAATTTCAACTCTTTTTCCGTATCGTCGTTTCAGAAACGCAATGTTTTTTCTTAAGGCATCAGCTTCAAGCTGAATATATGATGATTTAGTCATGGTGCAATTTTTTATATATGTGATAAAAAACGTTCATTCCGGTTTCAATAATGTCATCAGGGAAATTATAATCCGGATTATGTAGTGGTGGTTGATCCTGCCCGGCTCCCAATCCAAAAAAGCCTCCTTTGTATTTTTCGGTGTAATAGGCAAAATCTTCAGACCATTTATAGGGCTTTACCAGATATTGAATATTTAGTTGATGAGCTTTTGCGGCATCTTCTATCAGTTTTACACTGGTCTCATCATTTACTGTGGCCGGAAACACCTCGCTATACCCTATTTCACAATTGAGATCCTCTTCTGCAGCAATGCTCTTAATAATTTTCTCGCTTTTCTCAGTAAGCAGTTCCATGTCTTTGTTCTCAAAAGCACGAAGGGTTATTCTTATTTCTGCATAGCCGGGGCTGGTTCCGAACGAAATTTCTCCAAGTTGGATATGAATTATAGTTAGTAGTGTCAGGTCTGAAAATAGTTCTCTTTGACTTCTCAACACATGTAGTTCTGATATGATCCTTGAAATGGCATCTGCCGGACTTATACCGTTCTCAGGTTCTGCTGCATGCGAGGTTTTTCCGGTGAGCTTTACAGTCATACCTTTTGAAGCAGCTGCAAAACTTCCGTTCTTCAGCAATATCTGATGCTTTGGTACACCCGGAATATTGTGCAGGGCAAAAATATAATCCGGTTCAATGGCTTTGAAGTTGGGGTCATTTACTACATCGCGGGCGCCTTGTTCCACCTCTTCCGCAGGTTGAAACAGTAATATAGTGCGGCCTTTATGTGGCGGGTTTGCAGCAATATTTTGACCCAGTGCTGCAATGATCGACATGTGCCCATCGTGTCCGCATGCATGTGCTGCATCATTTTCAGAGGCGTAGTCGAATGTGTTGATCTCTTTTATTGGTAGGGCATCGAGCTCTGCTCTGAACATTGATGTTTGGCCGGGATTTCCACTGTCGAAAACAAATGCAAGGCCTGTTTTGCTCAGTTTAACCGCTTCATCAGGTTTCAGACTCATCATGAAAGCGCTGATTCTGTCAGCAGTTTTAAATTCATCATTCGATACTTCCGGCTCTTTATGCAGTGAATGGCGAAGCTGTATTATTTCTTCGTTCATTTGATCAGCTTTTTGGTGTAATATACAACGAAATATGCAAACAGTGAGGCCGAAATTCCAAAAATATTGGCATCCAGGCCATATGGGAGTGTTATTAATTCATGCTTTAGCAATTCAGATAATAATATGGTCGTGCCTCCACCAATGACCATTGCAAAAATGGCAGCAGTAGGATTCGGTTTTTTTGTAAATAGTGCCGCCAGTACCGGAACAAAAAGCCCGGAAACCATAAAGGCGTATGAGTAGAGCATGAGTGAAAGTACATTGGTCATATAACTGGCCAGTAGCAAAGCAACTGTTCCTATAGATAATGTGATGATCTGCGAGCGTATGAGTTGAGACTTTTTATCACTCCTGGTTTTGAAAATCTTCTCGTATATATCGGTTTGAACATTTCCTGAGGCGGCCATCAGGCAGCTGTCTGCTGTAGAAAGTATGGCTGAGAAATAGGCCGAAAGCATGAGCCCCATCAACCCGACAGGAAGCACGGTGTTGAGCAGTATGGGTAGTCCCATCTCGGCATCTATGCTTTCGCCCGGACCCATACCAATGTTAGCAAACATGCCGTTTTCAAATGCAATTTTTGAGAATAATCCCAGAATCACACCCATGAATGCCATGAGAGGCCATTCGAATATTCCGGCAATGAACCATGCCTTTTGGGCCTGTTTTCTGGATTTAGACGCATAAATTCTTTGATACAGTGTCATGCCCACAAACCAGATGGGAATAATAGTAATTCCCCAATTGAGTAATTGTTGCCAGCTTACATTCGAAAGCTGCAAGAATTCAGGCCCGATTGATGCTTTAATGGCGTCCATACCGCCAATGGCATGGTAGGAAATTGGTATTCCAATTAGAATGAGGCCACCCATTAATATTATCCACTGAATAGTGTCGGTATAAATAACAGCTTTCAGACCTCCGATGCCTGTATACACTACA
>PKSX01000063.1 GCA_002869435.1 Marinilabiliales bacterium
CCTTTGTTTTCCACAATATCTTCTATCTTGCACTGCAGATAACCGGTTTGCCAGCCAACTGCTTCACCAGGTTCAAGAACAACCTGCAAATGAGGATAACGGGTTTTAAAATCCTTCAGCAAACTAATAAGGTGCTCTACATCATAATCACTGCGGGTTATATGATGTCCGCCTCCCATATTGATCCATTTTACCTGTTTCAAATGCTCAGAGAACTTTTCTTCCACTACCTTAAGCACCCGCTCAAGCACATATGAGTCCTGCTCACAAAGCACATGAAAGTGCAGGCCTTTGATTCCATCAGGAAGAGTTTCCGGCAATTGCTCGGCAATGATTCCAAGTCTGCTTCCTGGCCTGGCTGGATTATACAGATCTGTTTCCACTTCAGAATACCCCGGATTAATTCGCAAACCTAAGCTTAGCCCTCCAGGAACTCTGTCTTTATACTTTTCCCATTGCGAGAGTGAATTGAAACTAATATGGCTGCTCATTCGGCAAATCTCTTCAAACTCCTCCTCATGAAAAACCGGACAATAAGTATGTGCTTTCTCCCCCATTTCCTCGTATATAAGACGTACTTCATTTAGTGAACTGGCACAAGCTCCCGACAGATACTGTTTCATAAGAGGAAAATAATGCCAAAAAGCCATTCCCTTCAGAGCTACCAGAATATCTACATTGGCTTCTTTCCGAACATACTGAAGAAGCTCCAGGTTCTTTCTGAGTTTTTGTTCTTCTATGACGAATGCAGTTTTCATATTAGTGGAAAGTTGAAAGTGGAAAGTGGAAAGTTGAAAGTGGAAAGTGGAAAGATGTGTAGGTGCTAATCCGAAAGTATTAAATCAGCAATTTATTTCTCAACAGGAAGCAATTTATTCACCTCCTCATTCCAAGGTAGTCCGTATTTATTAAGATCTTCCATAAAGGGGTCCGGATCAAATTCTTCTACATTGAATACTCCTGTCCCGCCCCATTTTCCTTCGAGGAACATTTTCGCACCAATCATGGCAGGAACCCCAGTAGTATAACTCACTCCTTGAGCACCGGTATCTTTGTAAGCCTCTTCGTGGCTACAGTTATTCCATACATAATAAGTCTGCTCCTTACCATCTTTGACTCCACGAATCTGACATCCGATAGAAGTTTCGCCCTGATAATTTTGCCCAAGTGATCCCGGATCAGGAAGTACAGCCTTAAGAAACTGCAATGGTACTATATCCATGCCCTGATATTTTATCGGTTTAATGGATGTGAGTCCAACCTCCTGTAGAACCTCAAGAGCAGTTATATATTGCTGGCCAAAGGTCATCCAGAATCTCGCACGTTTGAGTGACGGGAAGTTTTTGGTTAATGATTCCAGTTCCTCATGATAAAGGACATAAGACTCACGGGGGCCAATATTTGGGTAATCAATGGGTTTATGTATCTCAAGTGGCTTGGTTTCTATCCATTTACCATTTTCAAAATAACGACCGTTTTGAGTAATCTCCCTGATATTAATCTCAGGGTTAAAATTTGTGGCAAAGTACTTTCCATGATCTCCCGCATTACAATCAACAATATCCAGATAATGCATTTCATCGAAATAGTGCTTTTTGGCATATGCCGTATAAATACCTGTTACCCCAGGATCAAATCCACATCCAAGAATTGCTGTAAGGCCGGCTTTTTTAAAGCGATCCTGATAAGCCCACTGCCAGCTGTATTCAAATTTGGCTTCATCAATGGGTTCGTAATTTGCTGTATCGAGATAGTTTACGCCGGCATTTAAACAGGCATCCATAATGTGCAAATCCTGATATGGCAATGCAACATTAATTACAATATCAGGATTAAAACTCTCAAGCAATTTAGTCAGTTCAGGCACATTGTCGGCATCCACTTCTGCAGTTTGGATTCTATTGCCACCAACTTTTTCTGCAATGGCATCACATTTAGCCTTTGTGCGGCTGGCCAACATTATATCAGTAAAAACCTCAGGTAAACGGGCCACTTTATGTGCCACAACGGTTCCAACACCGCCGGCACCGATTATCATTACTTTTCCCATGATTTTTCTTGCAAAAATAGAGAAAATAAAGTTCTGAATATCAACAAGGCTGAAAAAAAGGCCGGTGCAGAAAATACCGGTTCAACATTTATTCTTTTATTACTCTGCCAACGTATTTATGCGTATCTGTTAAGCTTACAATCAGGTAAACTCCTTGAGGCAAAGAAGAAATATCAATACTGTTATTCTTTGTCACATAAGTCTTGCTACAGAGTTTTCCGTCGAAGGTATAGATTCTGACTTCATTAATTATTTCACCAGGATCTGGAGTTTCAATAAACAGTTCATTCTGAGCAGGATTTGGATAATATAAACCATCGATTAGGATTTTATCCTCCAGCCCGGCTAAACCAGAAGTATACATAGCCGTCCATCCATGGCCCTGATTAAAACTATCGGTAATAAATGTAATGAAAATGGATCCGCTTGTTGCTTCCAGCACAGGAGGCATTGAAGTACCACTGTATTCGCCCAAAAGCTGACCTGTTTCATCGGTTCCTTCATATACTCTTACTATATCTTTTCCCGCTTCCGTGTTGAAAGAAGTAAAAGTAAGCACCACAGGTCCGTTTGAAGGCTGAATCAGCCATGAGCAATCGGTATTATTCCAGTAATAAGATGCATCGCTACCATCGGAAAAGGTTCTGGATGTATCGTTGTACTCACGTCCACTAAAGCAATAGTCTGCAGTTTCAGGAGCAACTCCCACAATAGCGGTCTGACCAAGTGAAAAACTCATATCATTGAGGCGAAAATACCCGTTATTATATCCACCCCATCCCCAGTTGAAGTGATAAAGAGTATCGGAATATCCGTCGCACACAAACGCATGTCCTCCCCCGTCACCATAACCACTGTAGAATACAGGGCGGTTTTCTTCCAACTCATTGTTTAAAATAAATCTCCAGTCATATTCGTCGTACCCATTTTTATATTCAACCTTAAGCGTTCCGCGATAATTAAAATTGTGCTGAAATGCCCAGGCAGCATCTATTGTTGTAGCCGACGAGCCGGTAGGGGTATAATACATATCTACAGAAACGCCGCAATGATACATCAGTAATGCAATCGCATCTTTTGAGTTATAATTAATCACATCGGTCATTGAACCCCAATCGTATGTGGCATCAGCAAAACTTTCAGTAATTGTAGTATAATACGGATGATAATATGAATTTGAGCCCTGACCATGCACAGGATATTTATGATAGTACATTACCATTGACATTGCTGTGGCTACACAGCCGGCATAACAATGCCCGTTCGGGCCAGCAGAATGCTCAGGACACTGGTCATTATAATAAGTGTCTTGATTCCAGCGAGCACTAAGCAAGGGGGAGACTCCTTTTTCCTTTTCTTTATTACCTGAATAATCATATAAAATGATATCCCATTCAGGATGACGAAAAGATGATTTGGATTCCATAGATGCTTTAGCAGTTTCAGCATACATCATTAGCCACATTTCAAGGCCGGGATTTATATGTTCAGAATAGAATCTATCCTCATCAGACCATGCAAGAACCGGAGGCAATGAATATTCGCCTGAAACTATGACAAAGCCATCGCTACCTGCATTATACACATAGTATAAAGTATCGCCTTCATAAACTCCATGATGCACTATCTGAACCAAATCAGAGCTAATATTCTTAGACTGAATAAATGTTTGGGCAATTCTCTTTGTATCAGCAACATCAACTTTTTGCGCAATCGCACCAAACATGATAACTGACAAAACGAGGGTAAATATTCTTTTCATTCTTATTGATTTCGGTTGGTTTGGAATGTGTAAAGGTCTGAAAATAATTTCAAAACTCAAACTTTCATATAAATATTTACATATTTTTGATTAATAGGTATTGGGATATCAACTAGTTTTATCATATTTAAACTAAAAACAATTGTTAGATTTATGACTATTTTTATATTTGCATATCCATAATATTGAGTTGTGATTTATAAAAGGTTAGGAATATTTATACTATTGTCGTTTCAGTTGTTATATGCATTGCATATCTATTCTCAATCCAATTCATGCGGCACTGAATCCAATAAAATTTACCGCATGATGCAAAAGCACCATGTTGATCCCAGATCTGCCGACGACTCCCTTTCAGTTAGTGTTTACAAAACAGTAATTGAGTCTCTGGATCCGTATGGACTTGTTTTCCTGCAGTCAGATATTGATTCTTTAAGCGAATATCGCTTCAACATTGATGATGAAATTATAAATGGCAGCGATGAGTTTTATCTGCTATTTTCATCTCTTTTCAGAGAAGCCAGTAAAGAGATGATTTCTGTTCTTGAGGGTATTGAGTATTCAGATATTAATCTGAGCACTCAGGACACATTGTATTATTCTGAACGAAGTTTCCCTGTTTTTTCAAGCACTGAAGCAAATCGAAATCGCAGATATAAGCGATTTATAAAAAACAAAATTCTCAACGGTATATTTGAGAAGGATTCCAGTGCGGATCCTATATACCATATGAGCTTCACTGAGGCAAATGAAATATGTGAGAAGGAATTTGAACGGGTGAAAATGCACGAAAAACGTCGATTACAATATTTTGAGAACCATTCTATGGGGTATGAGAACATAATGAAGCTATTATATCTCAATAGTATAAGTGAGTATTATGATCCGCACAGTATGTACTTCAATCCTGAGTTAAACAAGTGGTTTCAGGGTAAAGTCGGGGCTAATACCTACAGTTTTGGTTTCACTTTAGAAGAAGATTTAAACGGCAGGGTGAAGATCGCCAGCATATTACCCGGCGGACCTGCCTGGAGGAGTAATTCCATTCACATTGGCGACGTATTAATATCCGGTCAGTGGGCTGGCAGTGAGAAACAAGATTTCTCGCTCATGAGCTTTGATGAAGTTGAAATGTTTCTTGCAGAGAGTGTAAACAAGGTGTTGAGCATTGAAATACGAAAGGCTGACGGCAAAACCATATCCATTGATTTGAAAAAGGAGATTGTGCAGGAGGATGAGGATATTGTGCACAGCTACATATTGCAGAGAGAACACAAAGTAGGTCTGATCATTCTGCCCTCGTTCTATACCGATTACGATGAATCGGCAAATGGATGCGCCAATGACGTAGCCCGGGAAATCATGAAGCTTAAAAAGGAAGGGATTGAAGGGCTCATTCTTGATCTTCGTTTCAATGGTGGGGGATCTATTCAGGAAGCTCTTGATCTTGCAGGTATTTTCATTGATGCAGGCCCTGTATGTATGGTTGCTGATAATGCTGAAAAGCCCTTCTCGCTTAAGGACAGAAACCGCGGTACTGTATGGGACGGTCCGCTCATGATTATGGTCAACGCTTATAGTGCTTCCGCTTCAGAAATTGTATCTGCTGCCCTCCAGGACTATAACAGAGCACTTATAACCGGACAAAAAACCTATGGAAAATCTACCGGTCAGATTGTAATGCCACTTGATACTAACATTAACGCAGATCTCAGCAATCTGGAAATAAACAGTAAAGCAGATGCTTATATTAAACTTACCAATTTTAAAGTGTATAGGATTAGTGGCCAAACCCACCAGAAAACGGGCATCAGCCCCGATATAGTTTTTCCTGATATAAGTGAATACGAAACGGAGAAAGACGAACCCCATGCATTGCCCAATATTCCTGTTTCAAAAAAATCATATTATACACCCCTGCCTGCTTTGCCGGTTGACAGCATCAGAAAAATGTATATCGACTATCAGGCAGCAGAACAATGGTTTACCGACCTGCAGGAACTTGAAGATACATTAAAGATTCTATCAGATTATGATTACCGTCTTTTCAGTTTTGAAGCCTGGCAGAAGTTTGAGTATGAAATAATTAAAATACAGGAGCATTTTGAAGAGAAACTCGGGAATTTTGAGTGCGACTATACCGTTGCAAATCATTCATATGACATGGATTTACTGGAGAGTGATGAATTCTTCAGAATATCAAATAAGGCCAGTATAGATCGACTTAAAAGCGATCATGAGATGCTGGATGCCATGTTTATCATTGACAAACTAATTGAATTATCAAAATAACCAAACATGAAAAAAATCAGTTTACTCATTATTGTATTTGCCTTTTCAGGCCTAATGAGCACAGTAAATGCTCAGAATTTCGACAATGCTGCAGATTATATGGAATACATTACCAAGTTCCATACTAAAATTAAAAAGGATATGTGGAACTATACGGCGGCCATTGCACATGGGAAAGGAGCCAGAAAGGTGGAAAACAAGCGAAAAGAGCTTATTGAAACCACCGACAAATCGCTAAAGAAAGTAAAAGCCATGGGGCCCTGGGATTACAGTACTGAATACCGTGATTCAGTTGCCGCCTATCTCGAAATTTGTTCTATAGTGCTAAAAGAAGATTTTGCCAAAATTGTGGACATGGAAGAAATTGCTGAACGTTCTTATGATGACATGGAGGCATATCTAATGGCAAAAGAAGCAGCCAATGATAAACTGGATGAAGCCGGTGAAATGGTGGAAGCTGCGCAACGTAAATTTGCAGAAGAGAATGGCATTACTCTGGTTGATAACCAATCGAAAATTGATGAGAAGCTGGAGAAATCGGGTCCGGTCTTCGATTATTATACTGTGATCTATTTAATCTTCTTTAAGGCATATATTCAGGAGATGTACATGCTTGAAGCCATTGGTGCTGGTGATGTAAATGCAGCAGAACAAAGCAAAAGCGCAATGATCACATATTCAGATGAAGGAATTGCAAAACTTGATACCATGTCAGCCTACAAAGGAGATATGACCTTGCGTTCAGCCTGTACAAAATATCTTGAATTCACTAAAGAAGAAGGAGAAGAGCATATTCCAATTATTCTTGACTTCTTCCTGAAAAAGGAGAATTTTGAAAAGCAGAAAGAAATATTTGATGACATTCCTGAAAGAAAACGCACGCAGGATGATGTTGATATTTTCAACGCTGCCGTGGATGAATATAATGCTGCCATTGAAGATTATAACAGCACCAACGAAGACTTAAACTCTGACCGAAGTCGCTGGCTGGAAAAATGGAATGAGACCGTGAACTCATTTCTCGACCGACATATTCCTTCAAAAAGGTAGAATTACTTGCCGTATTTGAATAGAAAGTCTTTTTCTTCTTTGCTCAGAGACTCGTAGCCTCCTTTTGAAATTTTATCAAGAATTTTATCAATATGGCCATTTTTCTCAGCTTTGCGCTCTAGGTATTCCTCATCGGTTTCAGGTTTGCGATTTACTTTCATCTTAGCTTTTTTCGGCCTGCGATAAGGATTTTTGATTCTAAAACTGAACTTCTGGCGGAGAAAGAACCCAAACGCTATTCCAAATACTGCTCCACCAAGGTGGGCAATATGTCCGCCTGCATTTCCCCCCGTAATACTGAATAAGTCAATCAGTACAAAAACCATGGCCAGATACTTCAGTTTAATGGTTCCAAGAAGAAAAAGTCTTATGCTAAAGTCGGGGGTATAAGCCACGGCAGAAAACAAAACAGACATTACTGCGGCACTTGCTCCCATAGCCAGGCTCAGCGGAATCAGGGGTTCAAAAACCGGAAAAATATTATAAGCAGCAGCATAGAAAACCGCACCGGAAATACCGCCAAAAATATAGGAGAAAAGCAGCTTATTGGGTTTAAGAAAGGATGTAAATATGAGGCCGCTGAAATATAGCATAATCATATTGAACAAAAAATGAAAGAAACCCACATGCACAAACATTGATGTGAATACTGTCCATGGTCTCAACATGATTTGATTAAGATCGGCGGGCATGGCCAGATA
>PKSX01000232.1 GCA_002869435.1 Marinilabiliales bacterium
GCGCGGAACTGAAATGGATGAAGAAAGCCGCCTGAGAAAATACATTGAAGAAGAAGGCATACAGCCGGTGAATACTCCGGCCAACCCTAACGGACAGGACATGCCCGTAGTTCAGTAAAAAACTGAAAGAAAATATTTGCTGCCAGATTGACATTGATCAGTCTGGCTTTTTTTATTCCTTAATAATTCTTATTCCGGATTTGGATTCACCTCCAGCCAATTGCAAATAATAGACCCCTGTCTCCAAATCGTCGATGCAATAATATGATGATTTTTTCATGGTTTTTACAATTTGACCCTCAGAGGTATAAATCAGAATATACTGGTATTCAATTTCACAATCAATTGAGAAACAATCAAGAACCGGGTTTGGACTTATTTTACAGCGTATAGGCCTATACTGATCTTCCCCCAAAACATAGTCAGGAATATTGGAATAAATAGTATCTGTTAACGAATTTGCCCCAGTGTGAAAACTGGCCCTAACCTGAAAGTATGTAGTTGGAGTGCTAACAGTTGTTGATGAATACGAATACCCATATGATAATGAGTTTGAATAGGCAAGCATGTTTGGATTATCTCCTTTGAAAATATGATAATATTGTATGTTATTGTTTGTTGGTTCACTCCAGTGTAAAAGCGCTGAAGTTGGACTTTGGTAAGACACTTCTAAAAAAATGGAGTTATCGGGAATGCTGTCATAGTTAACATTCATGCATGTATCAGTAGCAATTACATAGTATATTTCTTTTTGAGTAATACCGGCGCCTGCATCAAAATAATAACCTGCACTTAACGGAAACTGAGTGTCAACTAACTGAAAGCTCATTCCCATATTATCCCATTTATAAATATCATACTGTTGCATAGGCATCCAGCTTGGAAAAACTTCATAGTACAAATCAACACCTGCTGCACTATGATTAACACTTGCCGCACAAATTGTCGGATTATATATCTCGGAGCTAAAATAGACATTAATGGTGTCGAAATAGGTACATCCGGTTGTATCAATTGCATGAACAATATACTCGCCACCGGTATAGAGTGTATCAGGCATAATTCCCGAGCCATTGTAATGCCAATAGTAAGTTGGAAATGTATCTATTGGAAAAATAATTACAGAGTCCTGGTTACAAAAACTCATATCAGGAGGTAGAAAATTTTGGTTGGGAACAGTATTTAAATTCACCAGAAATGTATCTGTATAGGAGCCACAGGCATTTAAATAGTCAACATAATACGTGCCGCTGCCTGACACAAAAACATTGCTAGTCGTATCACCGGTTGACCACTGATAGGAATCTCCAAAACCACCGATAAGTTCAATAGAGGAACTGCTGCAAGTATCTATTTGGGTTGCAAATGTTGCTGTTGATGAAAATATTGCTGAATCACTGAAAGTGAAATCAATGGTATCATTATTATACGTTCCTGAATAATTGGAAATATATATCAGGTATTTATGGCCAACTTGAACAGGAATTAAAGGTCCGAAATTGGGGTCACTATACTCCGCACAATATAATCCTCCAAGACCATTTGGGCCGGTATTACCAAGATCAGCAGAAATATTGCCGGATAGCGCATAATTTTCAAAATTTGAGCATCCTGTGGTGGTGATGTCAAAAACAGCCCAGTCGTAGTCTGTTTGTGTGTTCCCGGGTTGTATTTCAAAACCTAAATTCCCATCAGCAGCACAAGCCAGATAATAATAAGTAGAGTTTTTTTCATCCATTAAACAGAATATCATTGGACCGGCTATTTGATAGTCATCAAAATTCCCTATACCTGTTGAGTTCTCTATTGGCAATTTACTGTCACAAATCGGAATAGCATTAACACAATCTGCATGGTTTTGAGCAGAAACATAAAAATGAAAGAATAGAAGGATAATTACAAAAATGAATGTAGAAAAATACTTCATGGCTGAGATTATTTTATACTGATCAAATATACAACAATTTAGCAGGGAATACCAAAAAACCACACACTTTGTCAGATGTAGCTGCAAAAATGTCACAGAAATCCGTTTGGCACAGAATTAGCGAGGGCAGAGGCTCAAACAACAAACAATTAGTGCTATGAGTATAAACATTAAACCATTGGCAGACCGTGTGGTAATTGAACCACAAGCTGCAGAAACCAAAACCAGCAGCGGAATCATTATTCCCGATACTGCAAAAGAAAAACCACAGCGCGGAATCGTTGTTGCCGTTGGCGCAGGGAAAAAAGATGAGCCTATGACCGTGAAAGAAGGCGATGTTGTATTATACGGAAAGTATGCCGGAACCGAAATCAGTTTCGACGGGAAAGACTATCTCATTATGAAAGAAGCCGATATTCTGGCTGTTATTTAAAAAAGTTGAACTAAAAAAATCATAACTATTATGGCAAAGCAAATTCTTTATGGTGTTGAAGCCCGCGAAAACCTGAAAAAAGGTGTTGATGCGTTATCAAATGCTGTAAAAGTTACTTTGGGACCCAAAGGTCGCAATGTAATCATCGAAAAATCATACGGAGCCCCAAGTATTACCAAAGACGGTGTTACCGTTGCCAGGGAGATTGAACTTCCTGAAAATGTAGAAAATATGGGTGCACAAATGGTAAAGGAAGTAGCCAGCAAAACAAACGATGTAGCCGGAGACGGAACAACTACTGCTACTGTTCTTGCTCAGGCTGTTTTCAACACAGGACTCAAAAATGTTACTGCAGGAGCCAATCCAATGGACCTGAAACGTGGTATTGACAAAGCCGTTGATGCAATTATTGAAAACCTCAAAGGCCAGTCAAAAGAAATTGGTGACAGTTTCGATAAAATTGAGCAGGTGGCTGCCATTTCTGCCAATAACGACAATGAAATCGGTAAAATGATTGCCGAGGCCATGAAAAAAGTGAAAAAAGAAGGTGTTATTACCATTGAAGAAGCCAAAGGAACTGAAACCACTGTTGAGGTTGTTGAAGGTATGCAATTCGACCGTGGTTACCTCAGCCCGTATTTTGTTACTGACACCGAAAAAATGGTTGCAGATCTCGAGAATGCTTTCATTCTCATTTACGACAAAAAGATCAGCGTAATGAAGGAACTGCTTCCTGTTTTGGAAAAAGTGGTTCAAACCGGACGCCCATTCATTATCATTTCTGAAGACATTGAAGGCGAAGCACTTGCAACCCTTGTGGTCAACAAGCTGCGCGGTTCTCTGAAAATTGCCGCTGTAAAAGCACCCGGATTTGGTGATCGCAGAAAAGAAATGCTCGAAGACATCGCCATTCTTACAGGCGGAACTGTAATCAGCGAAGAAAAAGGATATAAACTCGAAGATGCAGAACTCGATCTTCTTGGTCAGGCCGACAAAGTACATATCGATAAAGAAAACACCACTATTGTCAGCGGTGCAGGAGCAAAAGAAAACATCGATGCACGTGTAGGACAAATCAAAGCTCAGATTGAAGCCTCAACCAGCGATTATGACAAAGAGAAGCTACAGGAGCGTCTGGCAAAACTCGCCGGTGGTGTTGCTGTAATTAAAGTTGGTGCTGCCTCTGAAGTGGAAATGAAAGAGAAAAAAGACCGTTTCGATGATGCACTGCACGCAACCCGTGCTGCTGTTGAGGAAGGAATTGTTCCCGGTGGTGGTGTTGCATACATCAGAGCAATCAGTGCTCTCGACAATGTGAAGAGCGATAACGAAGACGAGCAAATTGGTGTTGAGATTGTTCGCAGAGCTATTGAGGAGCCATTGCGTCAGATCGTTGAAAATGCCGGCCTCGAAGGCTCAGTTGTAGTACAAAAAGTAAAAGAAGGCAAAGACGACTTTGGTTTCAATGCCCGCACCGAACAGTATGAAAATCTGCTTGAAGCCGGTGTTATTGATCCGACTAAAGTTTCACGCGTTGCACTTGAAAACGCTTCTTCCATTGCCGGAATGCTTCTGACTACAGAAACTGTTCTGGCAGAAATTAAAGAGGAAAAACCTGCTGCCCCTGCTATGCCTGATATGGGCGGAATGGGTGGCATGTACTAAAATGCATAACCTTTTTGTTGTGAAAGCCGCTCGCACGAGTGGCTTTTTTTATATTCTGGGAACAAGTCTTTCTGCACGCCGTTTCTGCCGATCATTTAATTTCTTCCGGACATACGGAAAAAATAATACAGAAACCGTAATCATTGAGGCTCCAACATAGAATCCCATACTCATATGTTCCGATGCTCCAAACAGAAAATACGCAATTATTATTGCATACACCGGCTCCAGATTAATATGTAATACAACCAGATATGCACTTAGTTTTTGCATAAGTTTAATGGTTGCCGTAAATGCATATGCTGTACAAATGCTGCCCAGTAAAATCAGATAAATATAATCTTTCCAGTCGGGCCAGAACAAACTGTCTGTCATTGGCGCCAAAAAAGGCAAAGCTATGGCAGCGAGCGCAAAACCAAAGATTAATTCCCAAAGGCTAATTACCCTTGAATCATAAATATGGCTTAGTTTCTTATTAAAAGCACTGAATAAAGAGCTGAGAAAATATGAGATCAGGGCTGTCAAAATACCCCAGAAATAATTCCCCTCAAATCTGAAAATGATATAAATTCCTGCAATAATAAAAACTGCAACTATTAGTTCAAGCGCTGATAGTTTCTTCTTCAAAACCAATGGTTCAAGCAATGCCGTAAATAATGTTCCCACACCAAGCAGTCCCAGTGCAACTGAAACATTACTGAGTTTTATGGCAAGAAAAAAAGTAGTCCAATGTGCTGCAACAACAAAACCAACTGCAAATGAAGACCAAAGCAGCTTTTTTGAGGTCCTGATTGATACTTTCTGAAATTTCAGAATAAAAAACAAACTTATAAATGCAATGAACATTCTAAAAACAACCAACTCTGGTGCCGGCAAGCTGATTAGTTTTCCAAGAATTCCTGTGAAACCCAGCAATACAACAACAAAGTGCAGCTCAAAATATGTTTTCAGGTTTCCCGACATTAATTTTGTTTTTGCAAATATAGACGGATTGATTTATCATTTGTGATTTATCATTTGTGATTTATGCGAAAAAACAAGAGATTAACGATAAATTAAAAAGGTCTGCATAATAAAACGTTTTATTTATCCATGAATATCAGTATATTTGTTAAAAATCATACTGTGATGAAGCTTAAATATGTCGTATTAATGGTTTTTTCTGTTTTTCTTCTCAATAGTCAGAAAAGCAGTGGCCAGAACTTCTTTGAATTTGCATATAATGCTGCTACCCCTATGGTCTTTGATGATTTAAATTTTGTTATTGACCGCTATAATGAAACCCGAAATTTTCTGGATGTTGAGATGAAAAACATTACATTTCTTGACGGAAAAACCTATACATTAGGTGAGCGTTTCGGAAAATACAGTTTTTCTATTGGTTACACAGGAGCCGGAATGAAAGTAAAAGCAGAAGGCGTTGATAACTCCGGCTTTCTGGTGCAACGCCAGCTAAAAGTGAAAACTTCAGTTTTCGACCTGTGCTTTTCAAGAGACATTTTGCAAATGGAAAATGCGGTTCTGGAATTTGGAGCAGGACTACACTACGGGAGATTCAAAATAAAAACCCGTGTCGATTATAAAGAAGACATTAGAAAAGCTGACTGGGTTTACATTAATGACAGCGATAAACAAATGTTTGCTATATCTGCATTTTTGAAGTATTCTCTTTTCAGGCCGGGATTCTTCATTCAACCCTATCTGCAATACACTCCGGGTGATTTTTCAGTTAAAGATATCACCGGGCTCAATGAAGCCATAAACCCATACACCTGGAGCGGAGACCCAAGCCCGCTTGAGGTTAGCAATACGACGATAGGACTCAAAATTGGATATAGGTTTTACTATATGGAGTAATTCTTAAGCCGCATAAATCACCCCAAAAATATCAGTCACCATGTCGAAAAAAAACCGCCCCCGTATTAAAATAAAGACAGATGTCTATGATGTTATTTTTGAAGTTTTGGGATTATTAGCTTTGATATTCATGATTATTTTCCCTCTGGTCAACTATGCTGAACTGCCCGATCAGATTCCCATGCATTATAATGCAGCCGGAGAAGTAGATTCATATGGAGCAAAAGCCATAGTTTGGGCTATTCCGGGCATTGCACTAATATTGTATGCCTTTCTTTTCTGGGTGAGCAAAAAGCCGCATATTTTCAATTACACTGTTGAAATTACAGAAGAAAACGCCGCAAGGCATTACCGAACTGCGGTCAGGATAATGAATATTCTGAAAAGCATTATGGCCTGGACCTTTGGCTATATTACTTTTACTACGGTTCGTGTTGGGATGGGTGTGCAGGACGGACTGGGAAAGTATTTCCTGATAATCGTTTTGGCATTAGTCTTTATTCCGATCGGATTTATGATATTCAGCTCCAGAAAGAAATAGAGTACAACAATTAGTTTTATTGATAGAACACAGAAAACACTGACTGAAGCACTGATATTAGCGTCGGCTCACCTACAGAAACTATCAAATGATATCAGCGAGATCAGCGCCATCTGCGGGAGAAAAAATCTACAAAAACTTCTTCAGCATATCCATGTTCAGACCTTCGAAGCCATCGCCGGGAATACTGCCATCGGGAGTAAGTTTATCAATGATCAGGGGTAGAAACTGAGCAATAAGTCCCAACGCACCGCCGAAATCCATTCCGTTTTTCTCGGCAAATTGCTTTACTTTGTCTGAGCCTAGCACTTTTTCCATTTGCTCGGGTTTGGCTTCTTTGTTTTCGCCTTTCCCTACCCACGATTCCATAAGTTCGCCCATGCCTTTTCCGCCAAATATTTCGGTCAAAGAATTAAGACCGCCTTTATTTCCGCCAATGAGTTCGAGCATGGAACTCATGCCCCCGCCGCTTGCTGACCCCGAACCGGAGTTCATCATTTTCATTATCTCGCCTAAATCCATTTTTTTATTTCAAATGTAGGGAATTTTTTATTGACTCATGTCTTCACTCGAGCTATACACTATTCTTTATCTTTGCATATCTACTTCATTCAACCATGAAAGACAGATTACTATTCATCGATACAGAAACAGGAGGATTAAATCCGGATAAGCATTCCCTCTTGTCATTGGCCATGGTTGTTTGGGAAAACATGAAAATAATTGATTCGCAAGAGATTCTGATCAATGACGGTGAACTTTGTGTTACCAAAGAAGCCCTGGCTGTAAACAAGATTGATATAGAAAAGCACAAGGAAACGGCCATTTCTCCATCTGAAGCTATTGAGAAAATGACCTCGTTTATTGGTAAACACTTTCCCGGGCATAAAAAAATAACATTGGCCGGCCACAACGTGCACTTTGATGCCAATTTCCTGAAAGTACTCCTGTCAAAAAACGGACACAGCTTCAATTCCTTTTTCTCTCACCGAATCATTGACACTTCTTCAATTCTATACTACCTGTATTTATCCGGGCATATAATGCAAAAAGCCATTTCATCTGATGAAGCCTTTGATCTTTTTGAAATTGAAGTTGAAGGAAGACATACAGCATTGGGCGATGCCATAGCAACGGCAAAATTGTTCAATAAATTGCTTGATCTAACGAAAAAGTAATTCGGGTTTTCTCTCGGCTATTGTTGATAATAACTCATATCTTAAACCGAGGTGTTCCATTTTGTTTCTTATTTTTGAACACAGAACAAACTATTATCAGAAATGGCACAACAGTATTTAGATCATTCAAGGGCAATTTTAACTTCCAACCGTTCAAATTTTAAAGGAGGAAGCAAGGGTTCGGGTATCATCTCTTTATTCGGATATCAGAACGAATACGACCTCAGAGAA
>PKSX01000004.1 GCA_002869435.1 Marinilabiliales bacterium
TGGTTTTCAGTTCAGCACTGGCAAATCTATCTTTTGCAATAAGGGATGTGCTGAAAAATTGCTGCTTAAATGAGATCCATTTTACTGAAGTGGTTAATTCCTCTTCATCATCTTTACGCTCCGAAAGATAATCCACATCTTCATCACCATCTCTGTAATAAATGGTTGTAACATTTCTCTCATTGGTAAGACTTTTTTCCTGTGCGTGCAGATCAGCACTCCAGCTCATATCCATATATGTATTGCCGACAGGTAGATACTTGTCTGCACCGGTAAATTCGTAGGTAAAATGTATAAGATATGAGTCTTGTGGTATAGTATAATGCAATAATAAAGCACCGGCCTCATTGTCATTGGCATCAAAAGCCTTGGCAATGAAGGTGAAAATTAAACTGTCGCCTTTAACCACAGCTGCACTGTCATTATCAAGTGTGCTCAATGGCTCAAAGTTAAGGTCTTTGGTGTTTACAATAGTTTTATTGGTGCTGAAGGACAAATTCATAGAACTATTGCCTTCGTAATATAATTTCAGCGGTTCTTTTTCCCAGGTCAAAAATTCTTTGAGCCAAACCTGCTTAATATTTCCACCTTTCTTATTGATCTCTATTTTCAGTAAATTGCTTTCAATATAAATGGTTTCAAGACTGTCACCATCCATATCCATGCTTCTCCAGAAATGCCCTTTCTCAGCAAACATAATGGGTGCAAGCACAGAATCATCTACTACGCTGTCATTTTCCGAAATTACAGGAACTATTGCATTATCGACTTTGTTGGAATTGGTGTCGACAATTGTTGTATCAACTGCTGCAGAATCATTTGCATTGTTTAATGAATCTTCAATAGCTATGGCATTGAGTGAATCCTTTTGGGCTTCTACCTGTGCAATTGAATCCTGAATTCTTTTCTTCTCTTCAAGTTCTTCCTTACTGGGAGAGGAAATGATCATGTATCCAATCAGAATTCCAAAGATTAGTACAATACCTATTATCTGATTTCTGTTCATTTTTTGTTTTTTATGAACCACAAAAGTAATGATTCTGCTTTAATTCTTCTTTTTTGATTCTTCCATGGCTGCAGCAATAAATGCTGTAAACAGCGGATGGGGTTCTTCAACGGTGCTTTTATACTCCGGATGGAATTGCACACCAACAAACCATGGGTGTCCGTCGAGTTCTACAATTTCAACCAGATCTTCGTTCGGATTAATTCCAACCGCATGCATGCCATGCATGGCGTACATTTCAATGTATTTATTGTTGAATTCGTAGCGATGACGGTGACGCTCATGAATGAGTTTTTCGGTGTAAACTTTGTCCACTTTACTCCCTTTTTTAATCTCGCATGGATAAGCTCCTAAACGCATTGTGCCCCCTTTTCCGCTTACTTTTTTCTGCGATTCCATAATGTCGATCACAGGATGCGGAGTTCTGCGATCCACCTCGCGACTATTTGCTCCTTCTAAATGAAGAACATTGCGGGCAAATTCAATAACCGCCGCCTGCATACCCAAACAAATTCCAAGGAAAGGAATATTGTTTACGCGGGCATATTTCACTGCTGCAATTTTACCTTCAAATCCGCGCTCGCCAAAACCCGGTGCAACCAATACTCCGCAAAGACCTTTCAGCTTTTCTTCAATATTTTCTTCTGTTAGGTATTCTGAATGAATGAGCTCAATCTCAACTTTTACCTGATTTTTGGCTCCGGCGTGAATAAGTGATTCCAGAATGGATTTATAAGAGTCTTTTAGCTCAACGTATTTTCCGATAAGCCCTATTTTGGTCTTGCCTTTCGGGTTTTTAAGACGATTAAGAAAATCTTCCCAACCAACAAGATCAGTAGGTTTATCAGTAGGTAAGCCAATCTTTTTCAGTACTACCTCATCAAGTTTTTCATCTCGCATGCGAATTGGAACTTCATAGATGGTGCTTACGTCAATGCTTTCAATAACAGCTTCTTCTTTTACATTGCAAAACAATGCAATCTTGCTTTTTATGCCTTCGGTAAGCTGTTTTTCTGCACGGCAAACAATAACATCAGGCTGAACCCCAAGCTCCAGTAATGTTTTTACGGAATGCTGTGTTGGCTTTGATTTCAATTCGCCGCTTGCAGATAAGTATGGTACAAGTGTGAGATGTATTACGGCAGCTTTATTTCCAAGCTCCCAGCGCATTTGGCGTACGGCTTCAATGTATGGCAGTGATTCGATGTCACCTACGGTTCCGCCGATTTCGGTAATGATTACATCATATTTTCCATGAGCTGCCAGTAAACGTATTCGGTATTTTATTTCGTCAGTAATATGTGGAATAATCTGAACGGTTTCGCCCAAATAATCACCTCGGCGCTCTTTATCAATTACGCTTTGGTAAATTCTGCCTGTGGTTACATTATTGGCCTGAGATGTGGGTACATTCAGAAATCTTTCATAATGTCCGAGGTCGAGATCCGTTTCCGCACCGTCGTCGGTAACGAAGCACTCACCATGTTCGTATGGATTCAATGTTCCCGGATCGACATTGATGTATGGATCCAGTTTCTGAATGGTTACTTTTAATCCTCTGGCCTTGAGTAGGCGTGCCAGAGATGCTGAAATAATGCCTTTTCCCAGAGATGATACCACACCGCCGGTGACAAAAATATACCGTGTGTCTTTCATATTGCTGAACGTTCGCTGCTCAAAATTACATATTTTCTTGGGGGGACAAAGAGGAATTTTTAATTATTTGTGAACTGATTGTGAATCAAGATTCACAATACTCTCCCACAAAACCTCCACCGGATGCAAGGCTTTTTTATCAGCTCCGTCTTTAATCTGATGTCTGCAACTTGTACCTGCTGCCACAACAATGGTATCTTTATCTGCATCTCTAACGGTGGGTAATAAAACGAGTTCACCGACTTTCATGCTGAGAGCGTAGTGTTCTTTTTCATACCCAAAACTTCCTGCCATACCGCAACAGCCTGATGGAATTTCTACCACCTCAAAATTTGACGGAATTGATAAAATTTCTTTGGTAGCCGTGGTACCGGTAATTGCTTTCTGCTGGCAATGGCCATGGAAAATCACTTTTTTAGCTTCATCGGTAAATTGCTCGGGCCAGATTTTACCATTTTTGAACTCTTCGGCCAGAAACTCGTCTATCAACATGGTGCTGTCTTTCATTTCTTTGGCTTTTTCTCGCAAATGAGGGCTGCAAAGTTCAGGATATTCATCGCGGAAGCCCAAAATGGCTGATGGTTCAATGCCAATTAATGGTTTAATTTCTGAGATTTTTCCGCTCAGGCTTTCAATATTGCCATCAATGATCTTTCTGGCTTTTTTCAAGAGCCCCTTGCTGATATATGTACGTCCGCTGAGGCCGTGTTCCGGCAATTCAACTGAATAGCCCAGTGCACAAAGTAAACTGATGGTTTTGATGCCAATCAGCGTATCATTGAGGTTGGTAAATTCATCCACAAAAAGAAAAACACTGCCGTTGTACCCGCTTTTTTGGTTCAGTTCAGGTAAGTGACGTTTCGCCCAGCGGCGCAGCGAGTATTTATACAATTTTGGCAGGCTGCGTTTGGTGGCAAAGCCCAAGATCTTTTTGATTGGCCATGAAAGGAAATGACTTCCCGCAAATAAATTATAGAGCGGGGGAGCGATCATGCCTAATCTATTCAGACTGTCAATATTGGCAATGGCTTTGGTGCGCACCGGAACAGCATGATTGTCGTACCAATGTTGCAGAAACTCAGTTTTGTATTTCGCCATATCCACCGACGAAGGACATTCCGATTTACAAAGTTTGCATCCAAGACAAAGATCCAACACTTCATAAATTTCTTTATGATCAAATGGGTTGGCTTTATCGCTGTTGCTAATAAATTCGCGTAAAACATTGGCACGGGCACGTGTGGTTTGCTGCTCGTCCATGCTGGCCTGATAACTCGGACACATGCCTCCGGATGCGGTAAATGGCTTGCGACAATCGCCCGAACCGTTGCATTTTTCCACTGCACGCAAAAAGCCCATGTCTTTGCTGTAATCGTAATAGGTTTCAATCTCCTTCGTTTCCTTTCCCGGTTCAAAACGCAGAAAAGTATTCATGGCCGGGGTATCGGTAATCTTGCCCTTATTGAAAATATTTTGAGGGTCCCATGCTTTTTTAATGTCTTTCAGCAAAGCATAATTTTCTTCGCCAATCATGAGTGGAATAAATTCTCCGCGCAAACGACCGTCGCCATGCTCGCCGCTAAGCGAACCACGATATTTTTTCACCAGTTTTGCCGATTCCAGCGCAATGGTGTGGAACATCTCCACATCTTTCGGGTCTTTCAAATTCAGCACCGGACGCAAATGTAATTCACCGGTGGCAATATGGGCATAATACACGCAGGAAAGGCCATGTTTAGCCAATACCTGATTGAATTCATCAATGTATTCGGGTAAAAATTCAGGATGTACTGCTGTATCTTCAATAACCGGAACCGGTTTGGCATCGCCGGGCATATTGCTCAAAACACCGAGTCCTGCTTTGCGAAGATCCCAGACTTTCTTAATGTCTTTACCGTAAATAACCGGAAAATGATAGCCTAATTTGGCATCCCGAATCGATTTTTCAAGCGATTTTGCCTTTTGGTCAATGACTTCGCGACTTTCTTCGGCAAATTCAACTATAAGAATGGCTGCCGGATCACCTTCCACGAAGAAACGATTCTTTGCCTGGCTGATGTTTTCCTTCGTAAGGTCAAGAATGGCTTTGTCCATCAGCTCCACCGATGCAGGCTTTTCTTCCAGCGCAAGCAGATTGGCTTTCAGAGAATCTTCGAGCGTTTCGCAATGCACACAAAGCAAGGCTTTTTCCTTCGGCGGAAGTGGAACGAGGTTTAGCTTGATTTCATAATGTAAAGCCAAAGTTCCTTCCGAACCGGCAATGAATTTGCTGAAATTGAAAGGAGTTTTAGTGTCTGTAAATGGCTCGGTTTCCAGTAAAATATCAATGGCATAACCTGTATTTCGGCGCTCAACCCTTGGGTCAGGAAATTCTTTACGAATTCTTTCTGCATTGCCGGTATCCGATAAAATGCCCTGAATATTTCTGTAAATCTCACCTTCAAGGTTTTCGAGTTTGCATTTTTCGTTGAATACAGCTTTGCTTAGGGCTTTGAATTCGGCTTCGCTGCCATCGGATAACAGGGCTTTAACTTCGAGGGTGTGTTCGCGGGTGCTGCCGTAGATGAGGCTATGTGCTCCGCAACTGTTATTTCCAAGCATTCCCCCCATATTACAGCGCGATGCCGTACTGGTTTCGGGCCCGAAAAAGAGTCCGTGTTGTGCGAGTTCGCGATTGAGCTCATCCAGAATAACCCCCGGTTGAACACGTACCCAATGCTCTTCTGTGTTGATTTCCAGAATATCGCAAAAATGGCGTGACATGTCCAGTACAAGTCCGTGACCAACTACCTGTCCGGCGAGCGATGTTCCCGCAGCACGCGGGATGAGAGTAATCTGATTTTCGGTGGCAAAAGCAATGGCTTTTTTAAGGTCGTTGAGGTTTTTGGGAAAGAAAACGCCTATAGGTTCTTCTTTGTATGCAGACGCATCGGTGGCATACAGCACTTTGCTGATATTGTCGAACCTGATTTCTCCGTCCACTTTTTGCTGCAAGGCCCGCAGCTTATCCCTCATATCCGTTTTGGTCATAGCCTTTGCTTTGTGGTGCAAAGGTACGATTTTCAGAAAATCAATTCTGTTCTCGCCCTTCGTCTTCGCTCAGGGTGACAGCTCGAACTGACATTGATTTTGGTTATTATTATTTCACTGATATTGTGGAACACTTAGGCAAAAAGAAAATCTTTGACCTTCGGGCATCGGGCGAAACCTGATCCCGGAGCGTCAAGGAGGAGAAGCCATAAGCCTCCGAAGGAAATGAGTAGTGAAATTGGCGTAGTAAAGCTTTTCCGCAAGTGTCAGACATCCCTTTGGGTGTCAGACACCTTGCTTCTGCCGACGAAAAACTAATCAAATTTAGGGATGTAAAATTACGAAAAATCAACGAAAAGCCCAAGGATAAGATACAATAAACCAGTGTTTTATTAATAAATGGTTTGTCTTTTTTGGTTAAAATAATAGCTTACTCGAAAAAGTGGCCAAACTGAAAAGCACGAATTTCTACGAGAATTATACGCATAAGCATAATTAACAGGCTGGAGGGTAAATGACCAGTTTTTGAAGCGACTTTCAAACCCAACACCAAATGCAAATGACCCAAAAATTACATTCTCATTTTTACCATATTCCATTTTATTAAATAAAAAATGAACGCCAAACGATCCTGACAAATTAATCATCAAATATTGTTTGATTATTCTGAATTTTATCCTATATAAGAACTCTTGCGCAAATGCGGTTCCGGTTTCAGCATATAATGCAATTGGATAACACCATTGAAAACTTACTGAATCATTAATATAATATGTGGTATCAATATAATAATGTCTGCTGTAGCCATGACCATAGTACTTCTTGGGGAACATAAATGAAGTTCTTGAACCAAGCCAATGCTTCTTCCCAAATTGGTAATCTAATTCCAGGTGTAAATCATAATAATGATTATCTTTTATGGGGAACTGATAAAAGCTTCCCAAACTTACCTGCCACTCTTTTGTGGAGTCACTTTGGGCAAAACTTATTAAGCTCATCATAAGAATAAATATTAGAATAATAACTTTTCGCATAAGGCTGATTATCAATAAGCAAATATAAGCATTCCTGAAACGAGATAAAAACTCAAATGCCTACTTCGACAGGCTCAGCATGACAATTGAGTTTTTATCTGTGTTAATCCTGCATCAGGGACGTTTACGTCCCGCGTTGCGAAATTTTTACAATTCCGCCATAGACGGTATGGAGTAAGAAACAAAGCAATCTGAGGAATCTGTATAACCGAGATACGAAGTGGCGAGTAATCTGTGTTTCCAAAAAAATCAGCGCCCATCTGCGCTTCATTCAGTGTCATCAGTGTTCTATCTAAATTGTGTCAAATTCACGGCTCAATTTTTGCAATTCCCGAAAATGACTTATTTTTGTACAAAATCGAATATTATGCGCCTGATCATTCTCAGTATAGCACTTTTTGCCCTTTCATTCTCTGCGTCTGCACAGGGTAAATTCAATTTAAAAGGTGAATCCGGTGTAGAGACTATTGTGGCGAAGCATATTTACTTCAACGAAAATGTAAAAGGATTTCCCGGTTATCGTATTCAGATTTTCTTTGAATCAGGAAACTACTCTAAGAACCGTGCTTTTGGAGAGAAGGCAAAATTTTTGGCCCGTTACCCGGATGTGGCTGCCTATGTAGTATACCAGGAGCCTTATTATAAGGTTAGAGTTGGTAATTTTCGCAATAAGCTTGAGGCAGAAGCTTTCAGGCAGCGCATCATTGAAGAATGGCCGGAAGCCTATTTGATTAAGGACGATATTGATCTTCCGGGCATATTCCCTCCGGAAGAAATTAAATAGTACATGGACAACGAAAATCTTCACAGGGTTTTTCACGAAGGCGAAGAGCTCTTTGCCCGGCTGAGAGGTGATATCTTGTTCAAACTTTATCTCTATCAGCAGGAATATGTTGAATATGAGTATCATGTTAAGGATAATAAGATTCTGAATGTAAAAACCTGTGATATTGAATACGTGCTGAATAAGTATGGAGATCAAATCAATTTGAAATTGCCATAGATGAGTGAAGTTCTTAGATTTCCTTCTGTTTCTAAATATCATTATGAATTACCTGCAGACCGCATAGCTGATTACCCTGCGGCAAATCGAGGAGATTCATTATTGCTTAATGCATTGCAGGAGCCTTTTTTGAAAGCAGATTTCAGAGATATTGCTAAACTGATTCCGGAAAATACACTCATGGTATTTAATGAAACACGTGTAATTCCGGCAAGGTTGCATTTTCAAAAACAAACCGGAGCAAAGATTGAGATTTTTCTGCTTAAGCCATTGTCGGGGAATGATATTCAGATTGAAATGACTCATACAGATTCATCGGAATGGGAGGTTTTGATTGGAAATGCATCGAAGTGGAAAGAAGGCTTGCTTGAATTACTGCTGGAGGATTTGATTCTATATGCCACACGAACCGGTCAGAATTCAGTTCGTTTTACATGGTCGAAGCCTGATTTGAGTTTTGCAGCCGTGCTTTCGGAAGCAGGCAAAGTGCCTTTACCGCCATATATAAAACGTGATAGCGAAAAGTCTGATTTGGATCGATATCAAACAGTCTTTGCAAAACGTGAGGGCTCTGTTGCAGCGCCTACTGCAGGGCTGCATTTCAGCGATGAAATTATGACTGAGCTGACGCAATCGGGAGTGCGTTTTTCAAAAGTCTCGCTCGATGTTGGCATCGGAACATTTCGACCGGTAAAAGGTGAGGTAAAAGACCATGATATGCATAAGGAGACGATCCATATAACCCACGAAGAGCTGGAAAATCTGGTGATTAATATTGACCGACCATGGCTTTTTGTCGGAACCACTACCCTGCGCACCATGGAAAGTCTGTATCTGCATGCTTTGAAAATTTATCACAGACTTGCCGAAAGCTCTGCAATAATTGATATTCATCAGTGGGACCACCTGAAGGTGAAAGCCAAAGGACTTATACCAAAAAAAGTTGCATTTGAAAAACTGCTTCATATTTCGGAAACAAACGATAATAGCGGCCTGAGCGGGGATACTTCGCTTTTTATTTTGAAAGGGCAGCCGGTAATTACAGCTGATCTTTTACTCACCAATTTTCACCAACCTTCGAGCACCCTGCTTATGCTTGTTGATGCATTTGCTTCCGTCGACTGGAAGAAAGCCTACGATTTTGCTTTGAAAAATGATTTCAGGTTTTTGAGTTATGGGGATGCCTGTTTGTTTAGATTAGCTAATTAGCTGATGTAATTATTTAAAATTTATTATTTGTTATTTGATATTTAAGATTTAAAATTTATAAATCTAAAATTTCAAGAATAAAATCAACAATAAAAAATTAAAAATCAATTAGCTAATCAAAAACGTTCCAACTTCATCCAAAAATCTGTCAGGCTGATCCGCATGCAACCAATGCCCTGCGTTTTCAATGGTTTTAATTTCGGAATTGGGAAATAGTCTCATAATCTGCGGCTCATGTTCTTTCAGAATAAAATCTGAATCTGCGCCTTTCAGAAACAGAGTAGGTTTTTCGAAAGTCTTCAAATTTGCATTATTAAACTCAAAAATATTCACAATATTATCCATAATGGCCTGAATGTTCAGCTTCCATGCATATTGGGTTCTTGTAATCATTTTGATATTTTTCATTACAAACCAC
>PKSX01000150.1 GCA_002869435.1 Marinilabiliales bacterium
AGATATTAAGTGAGAAATCCAGAAGAGTCATGGCAATTCGACCTCGAAGATTTCGGCTATTGTGTTTGATGAATTTATCTATAATGGCATCAGAAGTTTTGCTCGATTTTTTAATAATTCCGAGTGCAAAGTTTCCGTGTTTAAGTGCCAAGTCTATAATCAGGTTCAGTGGGAACACACAAATCTCTGTGTATTCGAGAGCAGTCATTGAATAAGCATATTCTTTCTCATGAAAAACCGTAAGAAGGTTAATATAGTCGTGTGGCTTGGCAATAGTAATAATGTGATTTCGCTTCTGGTCGCTAACTTTAGAAAGTTTAACGAGTCCGGATTTCACATAGAAAAAATCACTGATTGGGGCTCCCTGTTCAACAATAACATCCCCTTTTTTAAATTTCCGTTCTTTTTTGACTTCGCATAGTACATCTGCATCTTTTTCAGGTACATGAGCAAAGATGAGGTTTTTCAGAACACAGTTTTCACACTGGCAATCTGCCTTTAAACTTTTTAATGAATCTGCAATTGAATCGGACATAGCAAATATGATATTTATCAGTTCCTGATGGTTATCATGCTGTTACTTGTTAAACGTCTATCAACATGACCTATGTTTGCAAATGTAATCAAATTTAATATTAATGAAAAAAATAATCATTCTAGGAGCTGGTACTGCGGGTACCATAATGCTGAATAAACTCAGAAAGGCTCTTCCCAGAGATGAGTGGACCATTACCATTATTGATCAGCATCGTACTCATTACTACCAACCCGGGTTTCTGTTTATCCCTTTTGGGATTTATAACCGCGAAGACGTTATAAAGCCAAAAGCTGACTTTTTCCCTCCGGGAGTGAATGTAATCTTTGATGAGACAGATAAGATTCACCCGGAGGAGAGCAGTATTTTGATGAAGGACGGCACTGTACATAAGTACGATTATCTGATCATTGCAACCGGAACCCAAACACGCCCTGAAGAAACTCCGGGCCTGAAGGGTGATTTGTGGTATAAAGAAATCTTTGATTTTTACACCATTGAAGGAGCCATGGCTTTGCGAGAGTATTTTAAGCGTTGGGAAGGTGGTCATTTGGTAATGAATATTGCCGAAGTTCCATACAAATGCCCGGTTGCTCCTCTTGAATTTGTATTTCTGGCCGATGATTATTTTACAAAAATAGGAATCAGAAATAAGGTTAAGATTAGCTATGTTACTCCTATGTCTGGGGCTTTCACTAAACCAAGAGCAACAAAAATGCTGAGTGGTTTATTGGAAGAAAAGAACATTGATGTTATTCCTGATTTTTATCTCGAGTCTGTTGATAATGAGAAGAAAGTAATACGCTCCTATGATGAGCGGGAAATATCGTTTGATGTGCTGACTATTGTCCCTGTGAATATGGGCAGCGAGATAATTGAGCGCAGTAATATGGGAGATGATTTATTCTTTGTTCCAACCGATAAGCACACCTTAAGGAGTGAGCAATATGAGAATATTTTCGTGTTGGGTGATGCTGCTAATATACCTACTTCAAAGGCTGGTTCTGTTGCCCATTTTGCGGCCGATATTTTATTTGAAAACCTGCTAAGTGCAATAGAGGGAAGGGAACTTCATGCCAAATTCGATGGTCATGCTAACTGTTACATTGAGACAGGTGGAGGAAAAGGATCTCTCATTGATTTTAATTATGAAACCGAACCCCTGCCGGGTACTTTTCCGCTTCCCGGAATCGGCCCTTTTGGTTTGCTGAAAAATACCCGTATGAATCATTACGGAAAGGTAATGTTTCGCTGGATATACTGGCACATCCTGTTGAAAGGAAAAGAAATGCCTATTGATCCGCTGATGAGTATGGCAGGAAAATGTAAAAACTGTTAAGCCTGAAGTCATGAATGAAATACCAAACAGAATAGACACCCTTGAGCAGAAAATGGATCTGATTCTGGAGTACCTTCAGGAGCAGCGTCAGCAGCGTCAGGTAGTGGAAGATTTGGTTCAGGATGTTTCGATAGTAAGTCGCGATGCGTTCAAATATGCAGTTGATGAACTCGATAATCAGGGTATTCTGATCGATGGAGATCAGGTAAAACTCATGATTTTTCGTTTTTTAAAGAATATTGAGAATATCAGCAATCTGTTGGAAACGCTGAACAGCATGAGCGATCTAATGAAAGATGCCATGCCTATTGTTAATGAGGTTATCATGGATGTCACTAAGAAACTGGCCCAATTAGAAGATAAAGGTGTTTTTCAGTCTTTAGGAAATATTTCTAAGAATCTTGCGAATTCAGATGCGTTAAAGCAACTCGAAAACATTAGTGCTGCTCTGGCTCAGGTAAAACCAGATGATAAACTCGATGATAAATCTTTGTGGAAAATCTACAAGGATTTGAAATCACAGGAAGTGCGCAGCAGTATCAGCTACCTTCTGAGGGTGGTCAAAACAGCAAAGAATATTAAGTAACCAAAAACAAATACAATGGAAACAAGAACAATTGCCGGAAAATCAGTTTCGTTCACTGAAGACGGCTATATGAGTGATATGCATGAATGGAATGAAGATATTGCAAAAGAACTTGCAAAAGAAGAGAACATTGAGCTGGATGACCTTCACTGGAAAGTGCTTGGTTTTCTGCGAGAGAAGCAAGCAGCCGGAGTAAGCCTGACCATTAGAAGTGTTGGGAAAAGTGGCATTGTAGATATCAAAGGTTTCTATACACTTTTTCCGGGTGGACCATTAAAATTGTCAACTAAAATTGCTGGTTTACCAAAACCTGCCAGCTGTGTTTAATAAAAATCTGCAAATATGAGTGATAAATCAAACGATACACCTTTGAAGAAGGTGTGTATAATCTGTGCCAAAGGCAATATTGAGGATGTTTATGCCTCATTGGTGATGGCTAATGGTGCAGTTATGGAAGGCATTGAAGCGAAGCTGTTTTTTACCTTTTTCGGGCTTGATGCCATAACAAAAAAAGGTAAACGCATGTTTAAGTTGCACACTCCAACAGTTGGGAATCCGGCATTGAGATTTCCAAATGGCTGGCGTGTTCCAACATGGATGGGGGCAATTCCCGGAATGGAAGGCATGACCTCTTCAATGATGAAGAAAGAAATGGATAAACTCGATATTCCGCCTGTGGATGAGTTTATGGAAATGATTGTTGCTGGTGGTGGTGAAATATATGCCTGTAAGCTTGCAATGGATATGTTTAAGCTGAAGAAAGAAGATCTGTATGATGATGTGAAAGGTGTATTAACAGTGGGTGAGTTCTATGAGATGTCTGGCGGAGAAAACACACAAATCATTTTTACTTAAACATGAAAAAGGCGCCAAAAGGCGCCTTTCTTATTTATATTTTGATGTAATCGGATTTCGAAGGTTTTTATATTCGACCAGCTCAAATTTCACTGTACCAATCAGAATAGATGCTTTCGCATAAACGGGAACCCTATTGGCATCATCCGTAATATACATGGTAATCGGGTATGATTCTCCGAAAACGGAACCAACAAGTACTTTGGGTTTAAATGCCATACAACGATATTTTCCCAGACCAATTTTTACTTTTTTCTTGCCCATATATACAAGCGTAGTTGAAAATAAACTGTCTTCAAATACAAATGGTATGGTATAGTTTACACCCGGAGCCAGATTTGTGAGTTCCATCGTTCTAGCATAATACGCGGCTGACATCATATCCTGTGTATAAGTAGGAATATAGTAATTGATTTCACGGCCGTCTCTATTGTCTTTAAACTGGGCTACGTTTTTTGCGTGGTTAAAAAATATGTCCTGATCAGCTTCGTAGTTACCTTCTTTTGCACGACGCAGGAACAACCATGGCATCATAGCCTGTTCATCTATGTATGAATCGAAACGATCCTGAACGTAGATGGCCCAATCCCATTTTTTGAATGTCGCACCCGAAACAACTACATGCATACATGTTCTTCCGCCAATGGTTTCAGATTCTGGTAAAATTTCAAAAGTGCCGTAAGCAGCTTTAATTTTTCCGGTGATGAAAGAGTCAAAGTAAATCACATAAGTAAGCTTCTCTCCCTTCTTGAATGCAGTATTTTTTACTGTCCTGTATTGAGCATCAGCTGTTTTACTGGTGAAAACCGTTAAAACTGCCAATAGAACCGAGAATGTGATAAAGCGTAACATAACTATGTATTTTGTTGTTTATTTTCCTTTTGTTTGGAGGGATCCTTATAGAAAGTATCACCCAGTAACCAACCAATAATCAATCCCCATGCCAAAGTAAGATATGGGTTTGATGTTATAGGACAGGAGCCGCTTTTGCAACCAACCTCTATGTAATAAATGTAACCTCCGATACCACCAAGTATCATACCCGTAAGAGATTTCCAGTTAAAAACACGGCGCAATATTTTATTCATAGCAATTTGAGCTAGTGATTAACAAATGTAGTGATTTTCTGAAATAGAAGATTAGTCCTCTTTTAAATAAGGAGAAAGACGGGCAATGAGCTGCTCAAGGCTCTGATAGCCACTTTTGCGATCAACTGCTTTTCCGTCTACAAAAATAATTGTTGTTGGTATATATTGAATACCAAACATTTTAGACAGGGAAGAGTTGTGATCAGTATCTACTTTTCCAACTTTGATCTGACCTTGCAGTGAATCGGCCAGTTGCTCAATAACCGGATTCATCCTTTTGCAAGGGCCGCACCAGGTTGCCCAGAAGTCTACTAACACAATTCCCTCAGAAATAAAGTCATCGAAAGTGTCAGAACTTAGTTTTACCGGTTTACTGTCCTGTGCAAAAATTTGGGTGCTGCCAAAAGCGACAGCAAGTATGAAAACAAAAATCAGTTTCTTCATGGTTTTATTTTTAAGGAACATTATCAAAATATGTTCCAAATTACATATGTAACGACATTTTTTACCGGATATTTGAGATTTAGAAAAAATTTATGCCTCGTAACTTCCTTTTTTTAAGATTTTCTCATCCTGCATCATCCATTGCCCGCGCGCGATGACGTGAGAAATTGTCTGATCTTTCAGTACTACGATATCTGCATCAAAACCTTCTTTTAATTGACCTTTTCCATGAAGCTTCAGAATCCTTGCCGGGTTAGAAGTCATTACTTTAATGGCAGTTTCAAAAGGAACATTTTCATTATGTACTGCATCCAATATCTCAATCATATTGGCATCGGGTGATCCCATTTCAAGTTTTATGAGATTGCCTTGCTCATCAAAACCGGGCAAAGAGCCGCCCGCATCAGAAGTAAATGTGATTTGAGAAATATCAATGCCTGCTTTTAATAGCATTGCAAGTGATTTTGAAGGCTTCACTTCATATTCAGGAAAATACGGGTACGAACTACTTGTAATATCAACCAATCCACCTTTTTTAGCCAACTCAATGGAACTTTCTAAAGTGTAATCATTACGATTGCAATGCGTTGGGAGAAACTGAGAGAGTTTAAGCATGTTTTTGCTGCGCTCAATTACTTCATACAAAGGGATAAAAGGATCTTCCTGATCACCAAGATGAATATTAATGATACCTGCTTTGCCTCCAAGCATACCACCAACGCGTGCATGCTCGGTAAGTTTCAGCAGCTCATCAGTATTTGGCCATGAAGAACGGTGATCGCTCAGTGCAATTTCGCCCACGCCTACAACTTCTTCTATTAGAGCAATATCGCGGCCCACATCGCCAAGAAAAGTCGGAGTAGGAACTTGATAGGCACCGATCCACATCCATGCAGAAATACCTTCGGCCTTCAGGCCTTTGGCTTTCATAAGTACGCTTTCCGGATTACGGGTCAAACCATCTGTGCCAAGGCAACCTACAACAGTTGTAACACCGGCCTTAATAAAGCTCGATAATTGCATCTCAGGAGTGCGTGTGGCAGGACCACCTTCGCCACCTGCGCCGGCAATATGTACGTGTGCATCTACCAGCCCCGGCATTACTGTGGCGCCTTCCATATCGAATACTTCACACTGAACTCCGGTTGGAGTATCAATAGAATTTGCCATGGCGACAATCTTTTCGCCGGCTATAAGAATATCCTGCATCCCTGCGGGATCGGGATTATATACGTTACAATTTTTCAGTAATTTCAGCATAATGAGAAATTTAGACTACAAAATTACGGAATTTGTGTCGATAATTATCACTTTTATGTATTAATGGATTGTGATTTATAGCAGGTTGTCCTACAAAATTCAAGCGTTGAACATCCAGCCCTCAAACCTTGGAGGTTTGAATACAGCCGCAACGAGTCAAAACCTTCAAGGTTTTGCAACAGCGCGACGCTTCAATGTTGTAATAGATGTTATTTGAATCGCTATATTTGTTTACAATATTATGTCTATGAGAACTATTTTGTACTTTATATTATTTCTGGCAATATCTTCATTGTCTCATGCCCAGATCTATACAATTGATTCATATGGACCAACAGATGAGCGATACGAAGCTTTGCTGGAGCCCAATTCAACCATTTCGCAAAATGATTTGCTGAATGAGCAAATCCTCGATCTGGTTGATCCGTCTCTGGCCGATTCGGTTTTTAGCAGAAAGAAACAACACCATAAAGTGGGGCCGTTCGGCTGGTTCATTCATTTCTTTGGAGGCTTAAACTGGCGGGCTACTTCCATGAATAAGGAAAAGATAGTGGGAACCGTTGCAGGATATTCCCGTAGCGGAAAAGAATTGTTTACCGAGTACGATATCATTTACGATCTTATTTTTCATATGCCACGTTATCAGAAGCTTATGTTTAAGCAATATGATGCACAGCTCGAAATACGGCGTCAGGATAAACTTAAAAAAGAGCGAATCAATTACGATGCACCTCCTTTTGTGAGAGATACAAATAATATTGATTTGGATTTGTACAAACTGCACTGTGAGGTTACACCGCATGAAGATTATTTACACAATCTGCATTATGTTCTTTTTCCGACACTGCCTGATGGAACCGGACTGAAGGACCATCCCAATTTTATGAATAGTCATCCCTCGGTTGGGATGTTTGGTGTGCTTTGCCTCGATTGTAACCATGATTGTCACCCCGAAATGCACCCGTATGAGTGGATGTGGTGGCTGAAATGTACAGACGATGATCAGTCATTCAACAAGGAATGGCATATAGGACTGTTTCTGGAAGGCAGCAATCGAATGAAGAAATGGAGTACCAATCCGAGAACGGGCGCGGTTAATATCCCTTTTGCTTTTCGTATCGATGAAAACGCCGTGATTGAAATTGAACATGGCTTGCATGGGGAGTTTGTTCAGGATTCTACATTTCTTTTGCCTGAAAACACTTTTAATGCTTCGGCAGAAAATCGCATGATTCAAATTCAAGGCAATGGGGTGGAGAAGAGCATTGAAATCAGAACCTGCAATCCTATTGAAAACTCCACAATACAGTACTGGCTTTCCGATTTAAATTATGATGAGGCAAATCAAGTTATATCAGGGAACCTTTTTATGTTCGTTTCTGTGATGGACGTGTATACGGTGACGGTGAGGTTTATAAATGAGTAGAGACGTATGCGATACGTCTCTACAGTTATATTTTTATCGGAATCACTTGCTCAGGATGACATTGTTTATAAGTTATCCGCGGGATCTCCGTGATCCGCGGGAGATATTACTAGAAATTAATCTGCACAGAACCCATAAAGTTTATTGGTGCCTGCGGGAAATAACCATCCATTACATA
>PKSX01000067.1 GCA_002869435.1 Marinilabiliales bacterium
TCAAAGAGTTGAACTTATTCATGATAACAAATAATGGAAACGCTGCATCAGCAGTGCATGTAATGAGTGAAACTTTGCTGGGAAGTTTGGGTGCCATTCTGGCTATTCTTGGTGTGGTTGCCGCGCCTATTACTTCAGGAGATACAGCGTTTAGAAGCGCCAGACTCATTGTGGCCGATTTTATTAAAATAAATCAAAAGCCAATTGTAAATCGATTGCTAATCGCTATACCATTATTTATTTTAGGTTTTGTGATAACTCAAATTGATTTTGGTATTATTTGGAGGTATATGGCGTGGAGTAACCAGATGCTTGCATTAATTACACTGTGGACAATTACGGTCTTTCTGCTTAGAAACAAAAAATTGTGGATTATTAGTTTTATTCCGGCTGTATTTATGAGTATGGTGATCTTTTCCTATATTCTTTTTGCACCTGAAGGATTGCAACTTTCTTACAGTATTTCAATCTTCGGAGGAACAGTTGCAACAATTATAATTGTTGCTATTTTCTTCTATTATCAACGAATTGTGAAGAAGAAAGAACATTATGAAGAAATCTGACTTTATTGAAAGATCTGTTATAAAAGAGGTGTATGAAAAACCCCTTTTCAGTCTTATAAGAGAAGCCACAATCGTGCATAAATCTTCCTTTCCTGAAAAGGAGCTTTTTGTTAATACATTAATATCATATAAAACCGGAGGATGTGGAGAAGATTGTGCATATTGCGCTCAGAGTAGCAGAAACCGTAAAAATCCCATGAAGGCAGTTTATCTTTCAGCCGATGACATTATTGAAGAAGCCGGGGAAGCAAAAAAGAGCGGAGCGGGTAGAGTTTGTATAAGCGCTTCCTGGCGCAGGGTGCCTGATAATGAAGAATTTGAGATGATTCTGGCGGCAGGTGAAAGAATAAGGGAGATGGGATTGGAAGTGTGTGCAACCCTGGGCACCATCAGTGATTTACAACTGAAAAGAATTCAGGATGCCGGATTTTCTGCATATAATCATAATCTCGATACCAGCGAGAAGTACTATCATGAAATTATTTCAACCAGAACTTACGCAGAACGATTGGATACTATACTCAGGGTTCAGAACTCAGGTATGAACTGCTGCAGTGGGGGCATTATTGGAATGGGTGAAAGCCATGATGATCGTATAGATATGCTTCATGCCCTTGCAGACAGAGAGATACCTTTATTTACTGTGCCTCTGAATGTTCTGGTTCCTATACCCGGTACTCCGCTTGAAAATGTTGAACCTATTGGTTTTTGGGACCTGCTAAGAGTCATTGCTACTGCAAGAATCATTATGCCGGAGAGCCGTATTTGTCTTGCTGCTGGCAGAACAGACATGACTGAGGAACAACAGACACTATGTTTTATGGTTGGTGTAAATGCTGTTTTTGCCGGAGATAAGTTGCTTACGACTGAAAATACTGATCTTACCAAGGATAAAAAACTATTTGAGAAACTCGATCTAAAAACCTCATGAAAACGCCGGAGAAAATAAAACATCTCATGAATCAGCGCAGAGAAAACATGCGCGTGAGGACACTTCTAACTCCTGTGTCAGACCTGATTGATTTCTGGTCTAATGATTATCTTGGTCTCGCAGGTAATAAAGAATTACAGCATTCATTTCTAAAACATTTAGAAAACCGGGATGACCAATTCCTTTTTGGAAGTGCGGGATCCAGGCTGGTGAGCGGCAATCATCCAGTTTTTGATGAAGCGGAAGCTGATTTGGCACTACATTTCAATGCAGAAGCTGCTTTATTATTTCCATCCGGGTATATGGCAAATCTGGCATTTTGCTCGTCTGTTCCTCAGAAAAATGATTTGGTGCTGTATGATGGTGAAATACACGCTAGTATTAAAGCATCGCTCAGGCAAAGCCATGCTGATATCAGATCATTCAAACATAATGACTTAAATGATCTGGAGAAGAAACTGAAGGGGAGACAATCAGAAGTATATGTAATGGTTGAAAGCATATATTCAATAAGTGGAGATATGGCACCGCTGGGTGAACTTTCAGATTTTTGCCGATCTCATTCGTGTAGGCTTATTGTTGACGAGGCTCATTCTACAGGTATCTATGGACCTGCCGGCAGGGGTCTCTGTGTTGAGTGTGGAATAGAAGATAGTGTTTTTGCGAGAGTTTACACTTTTGGAAAAGCTGTTGGAACTGCAGGTGCAATACTTACGTGCTCGAATGAAATAAGAGAGTACCTTATTAATTTTGCAATTCCTTTTGTATATTCTACTGCAATGCCTCCGGTGCAGGTTCATAGCATAATGTATAACCTGAACTTCATTAAAAAAAATGAGGATTTAGTTGAGTCATTAAAAAAGAATCTTGCTTTTTTTAAGCAAAGTGCAGAAAGAAATGGATGTAATGAGCTGTTTTCAAACTTCCATCACATTCTGAATATGCAAACAGGTTCAGATAAACAAGCTGTAAAACTGGCTAAAGCTTTAAGAAATCATGGTTTTATGGTGAAAGCTATGTTGCCTCCTACTGTGCCTGAAACAGAGTCTTCACTCAGAATTATTCTTCATTCTTTTAATTCTATGGCAGAAATAGAGAATTTTTTTCTACATGTCAAGAAACTTTTTTAATTTTACTGTCGTTAAACCGAAAAAACGGGGACATGAAAAAATTATTTCTACTCATTATTGTTCTACCTTTAATAATGTCTTCCTGTGAAAAAAACACGGGAATAGTTATTTTCAAAAAGAAAATAACATATAAAGTATCCGGAACTACATCAGAAATTCTGGTAACATATACAGATGAAAGAGGTGATACAAAAATGACAGGCCTTTCCACTGAATCAATACCGTGGCAAAAGGAATTCTCTGTACGTCCCGATACATACCTTTATTTGCAGGCTAAAAACACAACGAGCACAGGCGATGTTAAAGTAGAAATCTTCCTTCGTGATAATGTGCTGTTTTCTGATTATAATGATCTTCCTTTTGGAACTGCAACTACAAGTGGCTTTGTGAATTAAACCTTTCTGCCGGTAAACTCTATCTGAACCTTTGTTCCCTGGTTCCCGGATTCAATATTAAACGTTCCATCCAATTGGTTTTCTGCAAGCATTTTAATGAGTTGAATACCACTGTTTTGATCCTCTTTCTCAAGTATGGTTGAGTCAAAACCTGAACCATTATCGGAATAAATAAGTTTGATGTGTTTTCCGATGGAGGACATGCTGATACGAATTTCCATTTTTTCCATGTCTTCAGAAAATGCGTGGTATAAACTATTATGAATAAGTTCACTAACAATTAATCCTATTGGAATAGCCGTGTCAATATCTGCATTAATGTCACCTATATCCAGTTTACTCGTCACATCTTTTCCTTTATCCGTATTTTCGAGGGCATTAATCAGAAGGGTCTCAAAGTAGCTTTTAAATGGAATTTCTTTATAGTTATTGGAGAAATAGAAATCTTCGTGAACCGCAGAAATAGCCAGTATTTTTTGAGAAATATCGTTTAGGATATGATTTATTTGGTCGTTACCTCTTTTTTTCTGATGCATCTTCATAAGGCTTATAATCATCTGCAAGTTATTTTTAACCCTGTGATGCATTTCTTTATTTAGAGCTTCTTTTTCCAGTAGTGAGGTTTGAATGAATTCTTCATGTTTTTTGCGCTCTGTAATATCACGAGCAATACCGAAGACTTCTATGGGCTTATTGTCTTTATATCGTAAAAAACTATTTACTTCGAGTATCATTTTTTGCCCACCACGTGTAAAAGCTTCAATTTCGTAAGATGTATGATCACTGCTTCCTCGAAGCTTCTTCTGTATGTTTTCGGCAGCTCTTTTGGCACTGTCTAAAGAAATAAACTGGCGCATATTATGGTTCTGGAGCTCATCGTATTTATAACCCAGCCATTTTTCACCAATAGGATTTACCGAAGTAAAATTCCCATCGAAATCCATGGTGTAAATAAGGTCATTGGTTTTTTCATAAATATCTTTAAGCCTTTCACGAGTTTCCTGAAGCTTTATATCAATGGCTTTAATTTCAGTGATGTCTTCTGCCATCAGAATAACAAAAGATGTTTCATCTTCAACTATAATAGGATTTATGAATATTTTTGCATAGGCTTCTTTACCCCAAAAGCTATTGTATTTAGTCTCAAAAACTGTATTATCACCAGTATTAAGGCACGATCTGATTTCATCGGCTATCCCACTTTCTTTTAAGTTTTGAAGCTCGAAAATATTGATTTTGCGGGTTTCATCTTTAGAAGGAGATCCCAGTATGGCAAGTAAACGTTGATTGATATCAATGATTTTGCCGTGAGTATCGCAAATCAATATTCCCAGAGGAGAATGATCGAAGAGTGAGCGAAGTTTACTTTCTGATTCAACAATTTGCTGGTGAATTTTATATTGTTCACTAAAATCTGTTAATGAACCGACAATTCTTTCATTTTCTGTTCCCGGATCAACAAGTGAAGCATTGGTAATACAATGAACCACTTTTCCTTCCATGTTACGAAAATCTATTCGGTAGTTCTCCACCTTACCATGCTTGCTCAATTCAGCAAGATAATCCTTGCGGTCTTCAGGATCTTTGTAAAACTGAAGGATATTTTTTCCAATAAAAAACTCACGTGGTTTACTCAGGTATTTTTCTATGGAAGGGCTCATTTCCAGTATTTTACCCTCAAAGTTAATTTCAAAATATACATCTTGAATATAGTGGAAAATACGCTGGTATTTCTCTTCCTGCAATTGCATTGATTTCAGCAGACGAAAATCTTCAGCTTTGCTGATCATAAAAAGTAGGTAATACTCCACCTCATTTTTGTGAGTTATTACCGGTGTAATATTTCCTCCCGTGAAGCCAGATATCTGATCTTCAAATAATGAAGAGAAGTTTTCCGGGTCAATATTTATGGCATATCCTTTTTTAATATCGTCAATATTGCTTTGACTTAATCCAATTTCATTGTAAAATACTTTATGATGCAAATTAAGTGCATGAGCAGGAAAAACAGAAAAAAGCCTGGTAAAAGTCTCATTTCCCTTTAACAGATTTCCATTCTTAGAGAAAATCCCAAATGCATAATGGGAAATATCCAAAATTCTGGTCATGTGATTGTAAAGGGTAATGGTTTGTTCACTCTCTGCTTTCTGTACAATAATTGTATTTAGCAGGTTTAATAGTGTTTCGAATAGCTGAAATATGGAAGGCTTAATCTCCACTTTACTGATGATTCCAAATGTTGCCAGAAGATGTTCGCCATTAGAGAATCCGTATCCGTAAAAATGCGATACCCCTAATTTTTCTTCCCATTCAATCGCAGTATCCTGTGAAATATTATCCATCATTATAGTACGCATTGACGGAAGTTTATATAGTGTATTACTCAGAACTGCACTTTTTTGTGCGGGAGAGATGGGTATTCTGTCTGGGATATTTTCCTCCTGGAAGATTTCAAGGAGTGTTTTTTCTATTTTTTTACTGCCAACAAAAGATTTTCTTTCCAGAGTTTCATCCTCCATACAGGTAGAGAAAAAAAGCAGTGATTCATCAATACTCAGAAACTCACTCATTTTCGATACAGCAAAAGACATAATGTCTTCCAGACTCTTGGATTTAGTCAATTCTCTTGAGAATTCAACTAAGGTTTTAGTATGGGAATGAGCTTTTACCTCTTCCTCAAGGAAATCTACTTTTTCGTTAATCAATTGGATCTTGTCTTCACATAACTCAGAACCATTTAATAGATTGCGAATTTCTTCCAGCAAGTCTTTCATTGTAACAGGAATTTGTATATTTGATAAATAATCCCGATTCTCAATCTTCAAAGATAAACAAAATGCCGCTTGTTTTAAAAAACGCTCACTTTTTTGACTACAGAGATCAAACGTCAAACCACACTAACATACTTATTGAGGAAGGAAGTAAAGGAAAGCTAAGGTTCAGTACCGATGTCAATAAACTCATTGAGGATCTGGGTGATGTACGGATAATAGACTGTTATGGCAAAATTGTAATGCGTTCTTTTGTTAATGCTCATCAACATAGTTACCTTAGTCTTACAAGAACTCATAAGCTAAGTAGCGAGGTTGATTTTCAGATGCGATTAAAAACAGGAGCCTGGAAGATTGATAAACTAATTGATGCTGAAATTCTGGAAGCTGCAGCACTTTATTCTGCTATTGATGCATTGAAAAATGGTACTACATGTGTTGTTGAACATCATAGTAGTCAAACCTTTATTGAAGGATCCCTTGAGGTATTGCAGAAATCGTTTTATCGTGCGGGTTTACAGTTTTTGCCTTGTTTTGAAATTAGCGACAGGCACAGTTATTCTGCTGCTGCAGATGCATTGTCGTACACCGATACATATCTGAGGTCAAACCCGGGGTTGGTTGGGTTGCATGCCAGTTTCACAGTTGGGAATTCAACATTGAAAAATGCTGTTGAACTCGCGGCAAAGCATAAGACCGGAATTCATATACATGCTGCTGAATCAATCGCTGATCAAGATCACTGCCTGAATGAATATGATAAAACTGTTATTGAAAGATTGCACGAAGCTGGTGTTTTAGATAATAAGAGAACTATATTAGCTCATGCCATTCATCTCAGCGATGAGGAGGCACGTCTTATTAATGAAAGTGGAGTGTATGTGGTTCAAAATATGGAAAGCAATCTCCGCAGTAATGTAGGATTCTTTAATTCGGAGGGTCTTGGTGAGAATATTATGCTGGGAACAGACGGATTGCACAACAATATGCTCAGAAGTGCAAAAATGGCATATCTTGCCGGGCAGGGCTTCGATGATATTGACCCTGCAATAGCCATTAAACGTCTTCGGGTTGGGAACGAATATTTCTATAAGAATAAGCTCTGCAGCGATTGTGAGAATAACTTAATCATTTTTGATTACCCGTATACTGAAGAAATCAATACTGAGAATCTGCCCATGCATATGATATTTGGTATCGAAAGTAAACATATTTCTCATGTGATTTCTCAGGGTAAGATTGTGGTGGAAAATGGAAGACTCACCATGATAAATGAAGAAGATAGTTTGTATTTTATTCGGGAAATGACCCGGAAACTCATTAAATTGTTTGGAAAATGAAAAGACTGATTGTATTGATTACTTTTCTGGGTTCAGTTATGGTTATGAACGGTCAGGAAGTGCAACGCCATATAGCAGAAAAACTGGCGGTTAATTTTATGGATGCTCGCTCAGAAAAAGACCTGGTATTTCAGGAATCTATGGCCGTGATTGACCCTGTGAATAGTGAGGCTTTATACTATATGATTAACTTTTACCCCGAGGGATATGTTATTGTTTCAGGAGATTACAGAATGATGCCTGTGCTTGCTTATTCCTTTAACTCTACTATTGACTTTAATAAGGAGAATCCGGCATTTTTATGGTGGATGTTACGATATGAAGAGGAAATTCAATATGTAAGAAAAAACAAATTGCTGGCCCAACATGATATTCTTGAAAAATGGATTGACTTTTTGGACGGTAATATTCCTCAGCCTAAAGTACAACTTGAGCCATTGCTTACAACAACTTGGGATCAGGGAACCTATTATAACGAGCAATGTCCGGAAGATGAAAACGGTCCGGATGATAAATGCCTAACAGGATGTGTTGCAACTGCAATTGGACAACTTATGAATTATTTTAGGTGGCCTAAGACTGGAACAGGCTTTTATACCAGTGAGGATACAGTATACGGTACGCTTTCTGTTGATTACTCTGCGGCCAACTATAAGTTTAATGAAATGGCAGTGGACCTTCGCCGGTCAAATCCCGAAACAGCAGAACTGATTTATAATATTGGTGTTTCTGTTGATATGCATTATGGACCTAATGGTTCCGGGATGAATAACCATAAAGCTGCACATACCATGAAAACGTTTTTCAGGTATGTTGATTCAACCCAATACATTTTTCGCGATTCCGTAAGCCTGGATTGGGATAGTGTTATGATTGCACATCTCGATCAGAAGTTGCCAATGTACTATGCAGGTTGGGCCGATACTATGTTTGTTTCTGGCCATGCTTTTGTTTGCGACGGGTATCAGGACAGCACATATTTCCATTTTAACTGGGGTTGGGGAGGAAGCTACGATGGTTTTTTCTATGTCGACAATCTTAGCCCGGGTGGAGCCAATTTTACTTTAATGCATGAACTTGTCATTAATATGTACCCTGAGGGGACGTATCCATATTATTGCAACGGAACCGATACATTGCGTTCACTAGACGGCACAATTGACGACGGCAGCGGACCTTTGTTCGATTATCAGGATAATACTTCCTGCAGCTGGCTAATTGCACCTGATGATAGTATTTCCGGAATTAAGATGAATTTCTTACGATTAAATACTGAAACCGGAAATGATATCATTACTATTTATGATGGTCCAGACAGTGGCTCGCCGGTGCTTGGAACATATAGTGGAGCAACATTGCCATCTGAGATTATATCTACCGGTGGAGAAGTGTTTATTACATTTATAAGCGATGGTGCTTCTACCAATGGGGGTTTTCTTATGACATATGAAGCAGAAAAATATTCTTATTGCAATGCTTTGACCAGTATGACCTCTGAAAGTGACACTATTGAGGATGGAAGCGGAACATATGATTATCAAGGTAATGTTTTTTGCAGGTGGATCATTGAGCCTGCATCCGGCGATCCTCTGTTGCTGGGTTTTATCAATTTTGATATGGATTCTACAGACTTTGTAAGGGTCTTCGATCATACCAATTCTCAGCTTTTGGGTGAGTTCCGTGGAAATAGTCTGCCTCCAGATTTATACTCAGGAAATGGTACAATGACTGTATATTTCAAAACCAATGCCACTGCACATGCTGATGGGTTTAAGCTTTGGTACCGAACTTCTCCTGCATCTGTAGAAGAGAATGAAATTGCCAGTTGGCAATTGTATCCAAATCCGGCAGAAGACTTTTTCAATGTCTCGGGAATAGTTGGCAAAGTCCAGATCAGAGTTTACGATCTAAGTGGGAAATTATTGTACGATCTATGTGAGAATTCAGATAATAATATGATTACAGTTAATACATCGGCTTGGAAGAAGGGGCTGTATATGATAGAGGTTGAAAGTGAAAATGGTTTAGCTATATTTAAACTTGTAAAATAATGGGAGGAGGCGTGTCCAATATCATTGTTGTTGGCGACAGGGTGCTGATAAAGCCAAAAAAAGAAAGCGAGCAAACAAAAAGCGGGTTGTATCTGCCACCGGGGTATGCGTCGAAAGAACAGATTAATACAGGTTATGTAATAAAAGTCGGACCCGGATATGCTATTCCGTCGCATGAGGAAGATGAACCCTGGAAAAGCAGTGAGCAGGACAATGTGAAGTATATCCCCTTACAGGCACAGGAAGGGGATCTGGCTATTTTCTTAAGAAAAAACGCAATTGAAGTGATGATTGGAGAAGAAAAATACTTCATTGTTCCCCAAAATGCTATATTATTGCTTGAGAGGGAAGAGGATCAGTAATCTGTATTTAGTATTCCGTATACTTATTTATTCTGAACGTTAACTTATTTGAAATGCATTTTTTTGCTTTTTTCTGTATATTTGTATGTAAATATTTCCGTTATGAAAAAGCTATTTGTTATACTGCTCGTGATGTTTCTTGTAGGTACTCAAACTGCTGAGGCCAGAAAGTTAAATGCATTTATTTCCTATTGTACTTTCTACAGCCCACAGGATGGCCCGTATATTGAAACTTATATCTCCATTCTTGGTAGTTCTGCGAATTTTGTCCTGAATGACAACGGTGCTTATCAGGCAAAGCTTGAGATTCTGATTTTATTCAAGCAAAATGACTCCATTAAGGATTTCAGGAAATATAATTTGCATAGTCCTGAATTGACAGACACATCAAAAACCAATATTATCTTTCACGACCAGCAAAGAATTCCTCTTTCAAATGGTGAGTATGAAATGGAAATTAAGATCCGCGATCTGAATAGCGATGCTCATGGTTATATTGTAAATGAACCAATTACAATTGAATTTGCGGAAGATGATATTCAGGTTTCAGGTATTGAGTTGGTTGACACATATTCTGAGGCTGTGGAGCCTAGTATTATTACCAAATCCGGCTATGACCTTGTTCCTCTCCCACTAAATTACTATCCTCCGTCAGTAGATAAGCTTGTTTTTTACACGGAAATTTACAATGCTTCAAAAACATTTGGTGAAGATGGTAAGTACCTGCTCAGAATTTATGTGGAAGAATTACAGACTTCAAAAAAGATAGATGCACTGATTTTTCAAAAACGAATGGATGCAAGAGAGGTTGAGCCAGTATTACATGAGTTTGATATTAGTAAGCTGCCCAGTGGTGACTATAATCTGGTGGTTGAGGTTAAAGACCGCGATAATAAGCTTGTTGGAATGGGCCAGTTGTTCTTCGTTCGAAAAAACGAGTTGGAAGCCTCCGTTAGTCTTGCTGCAGTTGATGAAGTAGAAGGCTCATTTGTGAAATATTTATCGAACAGGGATACACTGGCTGAGTATATTCGCTCTCTGAGGCCGATATCTACTCCTTCTGAGAAGAATTTTGTCGATAAGAATCTGGAAACAGCTGAATTAATGACTTTGCAGCAGTTTTTTCTGAATTTCTGGGTGGAGCGTGATCCTCTTCAGCCTGATAAAGCATGGGCTGAATATGCTGCTGAAGTTGCAAAGGTGAATTATAATTTTGGTACGAGAATTAGACAAGGGTATGAAACTGATCGAGGTAGGGTATATCTGCAGTATGGTCCCCCAAATACCATTACTGAGGCAGAGCATGAGCCCAATGCATATCCGTACGAGATTTGGCACTATTATCAGCTTATGACACAGACCAATAGAAAATTCGTTTTTTATAATCCAGACCTCGTTACTAATGACTATGAATTACTTCACAGCGATGCTATTGGTGAAATAAATGATTATAACTGGAAATCTAAATTGCAGAAGCGTAATTTTCAGACGAACGATCTGGATGAACAGGATCCGGATTTCGGATGGGGAAGTAACGTAAACGACTATTTTAATAATCCTCATTAAGATCTTCTTTTATTCCTATCTTTGTGTCCAATGAAGCAAAGGGTTAAAACAGCAGTTGTTATTCTCAACTGGAATGGTAAGTCATTTCTGAAAAAATTCTTACCCTCTGTTACCGAATCACTTACTGAGGATACTGAACTTTGGGTGGCCGACAATGGTTCCTCAGACGATAGTCTAGATTTTTTAAAATCTTCTTATCCTGATGTAAAAACCCTCGTATTACCTGAGAACTACGGTTTTGCCGGTGGATATAATAAGGCACTTGCACAAATAGATGCTGAGTATTATTTGCTTCTGAATTCAGATATTGAAGTTGATAGAGGATGGCTAAAACCACTTGTAGGTTTCATGGACGCTAATGCTGATTATCATGCGTGCCAGCCCAAACTACTTGCATATAACGACCCTGAATTATTTGAATATGCCGGTGCATCGGGTGGACATCTCGATTATTTGGGTTTTCCGTTTTGTCGTGGACGTGTGTTTTCTGTTACAGAAAAAGACTCAGGACAATATGATGATATTTCTGATGTGTTTTGGGCAACCGGAGCTGCACTTATGGTAAGAAGCAGTGTATATCACAAACTGGGCGGCCTTGATGAGCTCTTTTTTGCCCATATGGAAGAGATTGATCTTTGCTGGCGCATTTGGACAAATGGTGGAAAGATATCAGTTGTGCCTCAATCGGTAGTTTACCATGTTGGCGGAGGATCACTACCACGTCAGTCATCCAGAAAAACATATCTGAATTTCAGAAATAACCACTATCTCATTTATAAGAACTATCCAAAAGAATTGCAGCGAAAAATATTTCGCAAAAGGTTTATCTTTGATTTTATAGCAGCTGTTAAATTTGCCTTGGGTGGGCATCTCAGCGATTTTTTTGCGGTTTTTCGTGCGCGTAGACATTTTAAGCAAAATAAATCTCAGTTGGTTCATTCAGGAGCAACAGAACTACCTCAGATTATATATAAGCATAGTATTGTTCGCGATTTTTACCTGAAGGGGAAAAAAAAGTATTCGGATTTAGATCTCTCGTAATTCTCCCGAAAAGAACTCCAGTGCAGTTCTGTAGCTATCAAGCCCTAGTCCACTGATGATTCCTTTACAGGCACTACCAGTAATCATTTTTTGTCTGTAATCTTCACGTGAATGAACATTACTGATATGAACCTCAATTACTGTATTTCTAATTGCTCTGATTGCATCAGCAATAGCTACTGAAGTATGTGAATACCCTCCGGGGTTAATGATAATCCCTTTCTCAGGTGTTTTTCCACATTCCTGAATAATATTAATGATTTCCCCTTCTATATTATTCTGTGTATAATGGATGTCCAAATGCGGGAACTGCGCTCTGATTTTTTCCAGAAAAGCATTTACTGACTCGTTTCCATAAATCTCGTTTTCCCTTTTTCCGGTTAGATTGAGATTTGGACCGTCGATTATTTGAATGATTTTATTTGCCATTTTAAACGAAATGATGTTCATTAAATCTAATAACAAAGATACAACGCATCTTTTAATTCGTTATATTTGAACAATTTTAATAAAAGTGCTTATGTATAAAAAGGGCTTGTTTTTAATTATACTTGTTTTGGTTACAGGATTTTCATCAAAAATTCTGGCTCAAAATGAGATTATTCACTTTGCACATTTCGTTAATGATGAGACGAATGTGTATAAGGATATAAATGGTAGGCTGGTCATGAATTTTACCATTTCTAATGTGGTTGATCAGAACGACCTTCAGAACTTGCAGTATAAATTTGATCATTACGGAACATTTGAAACTGTACAGTTTTCTGTTACAAATGACCTTGGTGTTTATTCAGTGTACACAGTCTCATCTCCCGGAGTTAGGGCTATTGATCTCAGAAAGCTCTTTGTGAGTTGTGGAATCTTTACAATTTTTATTGATGATCAGCCTTATCCATCGCAGGATTTTTCTCCACAAATGTTGAACTCTAATTGATATTCGAAACTATGAAGAAGATATTTATACTTATCGCAATTTTAGCTTTCGGATCTCAGTTTCTGATGGCTCAAACGCCGACAGATCAGGATTGTTTGGGTGCAATTCCGGTTTGCCAGTATACATATTACCAGTCAAATTCTTATTCAGGTGAGGGTAATTATCCATATGAAATCAGCACATCAGGTTGCCCGCAAAGCTGTATGCTTGACGGAGAGAAGAATGATGTTTGGTATGTATTTACGGTACAAACAAGTGGAAACCTTTCATTTAATATTACACCAAATAATAGTTCCGATGATTATGACTGGGCTGTGTATGATCTGACCAATGCAAACTGCAGTGATATATATTCAAATACCAGCTTACAGGTTAGTTGTAACTGGTCAGCTGATCCGGGAACAACCGGTGCCAATGGTGGCTCATCTCTTAATTGTGCCGATGCCAGTGATCCTAATGATAATGCAGTTATTCCTGTTACGGCAGGAGAAACGTATGTTTTAAACGTATCAAATTACTCATCTACTCAATATGGCTATACACTAGATTTTACGCCTTCCTCGGCATCAATTTTTGATAATGTCCCACCGGTGTTTCAGTCTGTAAATCAGCCAATCCCTTGTGGCGCTACCGACATAACTTTCAACTTTAGTGAGAATGTTATGTGTTCATCGGTTTCCACCGGAGATTTTGAACTGATAGGTCCGGGTGGACCATATACTATTAATTCAGTTTCCGGTGCGGCATGTATTGCAGGTGCGGCAATGGAGAATACATTTACAGTAGGTGTCAGTCCTCCTATTATTGCAAGTGGTGTGTATGAAATTTGCCTTACGAGTAATGCAGGTTCTGTCGAAGATGCATGCGGTAATCTGGCTGCCCCGGCATGCTTCAGTTTTACTGTTCAGAATATTACTACTACAATGACCTGGGTTGATGCAAACTGTGGCCCTAATGGTAGTGCAACTGTTTCAGCATCCGGAGGATCAGGCTCTTACACCTATACATGGAGTACAACTCCTACTCAAACAACTCCTACTGCAACCGGGCTTTCAGCGGGCACATATTATGTGACTGTATCAGATGGGTCATGTTTTGCTGTTGATACTGTCGATATCAATGATATTGGAGGTCCGACAATTTCTATTACATCTGTTGATGATCACTGCGGGCAGGGAATTGGTTCTGTAACTGTTACTGCATCAGGTGGACTGGGACCTCCCTATACTTATACCTGGAATACAACACCACCAGCCACTACTGCAACTGTTAATAATCTTACTGCAGGCACATATTCAGTAACTGTTGACGATGGCAGCGGATGCCCCGGGGTTGGCAATGTTACGGTAAATGATATTGCAGGTCCTGTTCTTTCTTTAGTGAGCAGTACACCTGAAACTTATGGAATGACTGATGGTGAAGCTACAGTTAGTACTACCGGTGGAACAGCACCTGTTACAGTGGTTTGGAATACTGTTCCACCTACTAACGGAAATACGGCTACCGGACTATCAACAGGAACATATACGGTAATCGCGACCGATGCATATGGTTGTGCTGATACACTGGAAGTTTATATTGGTTTGAATAGTACTACATATCTTACCATTAGTTCAACAGCTGCTCATTGTGGAAATGCAGATGGAACAGCTACTGTGGTTGTTAACGCTCCTGTTGGAGCATATACTGTGGAATGGAATACAGTTCCACCTCAATATACCGAAACCATTACTAACTTAACTCCCGGTACATATACGGTTACTGTAACAGACTCGTTGGGCACTTATATAATGAATGTAGTTGTGAATAATATTCCTGGCCCAAATGCTGCATTTATGGCCAGTCCTAATCCATCCACAATCGGTTCAGGTGCAATTACATTTTTGGATATGTCAATCGGAGCTGATATGTGGTACTGGGATTTTGGTGACGGTACAAACTCTACCAACCAATTCCCAACCCACTCTTATGATCAGATTGGAGAATATACAGTTTGGTTGTATGTTGAAGATAATTTCGGATGTCGTGACTCCGTTTCAATATTGGTTATTGTAAATGATATTTTCACATTTTACATTCCAAATGCATTCAGCCCTAATGGAGATGGACGTAACGATTATTTCATGCCATATGGTATTTCTGTTGATGTTGATTTCTATTCGATGAAGATATATGATCGATGGGGTAAGGTTGTTTACCAGACTTCTCAACTCAATAAACCCTGGGATGGAAATATAGATGGTAAGAAGCAAAAGGAAAAACTTATTGATACATACTCCTATGTGATTATAATTAAAGATTACACGGGTATTAAACATGAATATCGGGGCAAAGTCACTCTGATCTATTAGTAAAAAGTAATATTTATCAGGAAGCCGCCATGATTATTATCATTGTGCGGCTTTCTTTTTATGCTTTCATTAGCTGTACATTTGCATAAAGCTAATGAAAAACAGAGATGACAAAATATAGTATCAAGGACACTGACAAGAAGAAACTAAAAGAGTGGCTTTATTTGATGCTGCTTGGACGAAAGATTGATAGCAAAGCACCTAATTATCTACGTCAGGCATTGGGTTGGAGTTATCATGCTCCATATGCCGGACATGACGGCATTCAACTGGCTATAGGGCAGGTTTTTGAAAAAAACAAAGATCATTTCTTTCCTTATTATCGTGATATGCTTTCTGTTATTTCAGCTGGCATGAGTGCTGAGGAAATTATTTTGAATGGAATCAGCAAAGATTCTGATCCTTCAAGTGGCGGCCGCCATATGAGTAATCATTTTGCTAAACCTGAATGGAATATCCATAATGTATCAAGTTCGACCGGAAACCATGTGCTGCACGCTGCAGGTGTGGCCAGAGCAATTAAGTATTATGACGAAAAAGCTGTTGCCATTAGTTCACAGGGTGAATCAAGTGTGTCAGAAGGATATGTATATGAGGCCATTAATGGTGCGGCGAAAGAACAGTTGCCCGTTGTTTTTGTGATTCAGGATAATGGGTATGGAATTTCTGTTCCCAAAAAGGATCAAACGACACTTCCAAAATCAGGTGATGCTTTTGGTTCTATCCCAAATCTGAAAATCTTCCATTGCAATGGAAAAGATGTTTTCGACTCAATGAATACTATGGTAAAAGCAAAGGAGTATGCACTCTCCGGTAAAGGACCGGCTATTGTTCATGCATCCTGTGTACGTATTCATTCTCATTCCAATAGTGATCGGCATGAATTATACCGAGATGATTATGAGCTTAAATATGTAAAGGATAATGACCCTATCGATAAATTCAAGCGAATGCTTATTCGTTATAAGCGCCTCACAGAAGAAGAGATAACTGAAATTGATGAAAAGGCTGCTGCAGAGTTAAAGAAAGCTCATAAAACTGCTCTTAAGGCTAAAAACCCTGATCCCGAATCAATTTATGATTTTCTTTATGCGAAAGAATATTCTGACCATAAATATCCCGATGGTCTTCACAATGAAAAGGGTGAATCCGTTAAATTTATTGAAGCACTCAATACTACGTTAAAGGAGGAATTTCGTAATAACCCTGACACATTTATCTGGGGGCAGGATATTGCAAATAAAGATAAAGGGGGAATATTTAATGTTTCCAAAGGTATGCAGCAAGAGTTTGGTCAGAGAAGAGTATTTAACGCTCCAATTGCTGAAGATTTTATTCTCGGCACTGCTAATGGTATGAGCCGGTATGATAATAAGATTCGGATTGTAGTAGAGGGTGCTGAATTTGCCGATTATTTCTGGCCTGCAATGGAGCAATATGTTGAAATGAGTCACGAGTATTGGCGTACAAAAGGCAAGTTTGCTCCAAATGTTACAATACGCCTTGCATCAGGGGGATATATTGGTGGTGGATTATACCATAGTCAGTCTACAGAAGGAGTATTATCAGCTTTTCCTGGGATGAGGGTTGTTTACCCTTCGTTTGCCGATGATGCTGCGGGTCTTTTAAGAACTGCTATGAGATCAGAGGGACCAACGTTATTTCTGGAGCCAAAAGCATTGTATAATAACCCCGATGCTGCGACTGTTGTCCCTGAGGGCTTTTCTGTTCCTTTCGGAAAAGCACGATTGATAAGGGAGGGGGAAAAGGCAGCAATAATTACATATGGAAATACAACCCACTTGTCACTAAAAGCAGCAGCTAAACTTGAAAAAGAAACGGGTGCTCAGGTTGCGGTGCTTGATTTGCGCTCTTTAAATCCATTGGATGAGGATGCGATAATAAATCTGGTTCAAAACACCGGAAAAATACTTATTGTTCACGAGGATAAAACCTTTGCCGGATTTGGTGGCGAATTATCAGCTTTAATTACAGAAAAAGCATTTGAATTTTTGGATGCTCCCGTAATGCGAATCGGAAGTGAAAATACTCCGGTAGGATTTAACCCGGTATTGGAAAAAGCCATACTCCCGGGTGTTGAGAAGATATATTCACAATTACTCAAACTTGTAAATTATTAAACATGAAAAAAATAGGACTTTTTTACAGCTTTCAAACCACTCGTACTGCTGAAATTGCAGAAAAGATTTCAATTGGAATTGGTGAAGATATCATCGATAAAATAGATGTAATGGAAACTGATTTCGGTGCATTCGAAAACTACAATCTTTTAATTTTCGGCATTCCAACATGGTTTGACGGAGAGTTACCCGGTTATTGGGATGAACTTCTGCCTGGTATGGAATCACTGAAATGGAAAGATCGAAAAATTGCATTGTTTGGTCTTGGGGATCAACGTCAGTATCCTGCCAATTTTGGAGATGCTGTTGGAATTATGGCTGAATTTCTTGAGCAGTTTCAGGCTGAGATTTCCGGATACACTTCAGTGGAAGGGTATACATTCTTGAAATCGGAAGCTCAAAGAGATGATAAATTCACCGGTCTTTTACTCGATGAGGATAATCAGCAGGGGCTAACAGATCAAAGAGTAAAAGATTGGGTCGTTCAACTGAAAGATGAATGGAAATTGTAATACATGTTGTAAATCATTGAATTGTATTGCAATGGATTGATTTTTAAATAAAAAATCATATTTAAGGTATATTTTTGGGCATTTGTCCCTGTAAAAAAGTATCTTTGACCTAAAAAAATTAATGTCAGATTTGAATGAGTTAAAGCGTATCGCTGCTCAGGTACGCAGAGATATTGTGAGGATGGTACATGCTGTTGCTTCAGGTCATCCGGGTGGTTCACTGGGTTGTGCTGATTTTTTGGTGGCACTTTATTTCGATGTAATGAATCACAATCCATCAGCTTTTACGATGGATGCTAAAAATGAAGATGTTTTTTTTCTATCCAACGGACATATTAGTCCTGCATGGTATAGTGTTTTGTCCAGATCAGGATATTTCCCGGTATCTGAACTTGCCACATTCAGAAAGCTGAATACACGTCTGCAGGGTCACCCAACAACTGCAGAACATTTGCCGGGAGTTCGTATTGCTTCAGGGTCACTTGGCCAGGGTCTGTCAGTTGCCGTGGGTATGGCTGAGGCTAAAAAACTAACCGGTGATAAGGGACTAATTTATACACTCCATGGAGATGGAGAGCTTCAGGAAGGGCAGATATGGGAAGCAGCAATGTATGCTGCTGCAAATAATATTGACAATATAATCTCCGTTGTAGACTATAACCGAAAGCAAATTGACGGCCCAACTGACGAAGTTCTTTCTTTGGGTGACCTGGTTGCCAAATGGGAAGCTTTTGGCTGGAAAGTACTGCAAACAGATGGCAATGATATGGCACAGCTTTTGAGTATTCTTGAAAAGGCAAAGGCTGAAACCTCTCATTCAAAGCCTGTTATGATAGTCATGACAACCATTATGGGTAAAGGAGTGTCTTTTATGGAAGATGATCATAAATGGCATGGGTCTCCCCCAAATGACGAACAGCTTGCTCAGGCTCTGAAAGAGTTGGAAGAAACGCTGGGAGATTATTAATTATGAAACGAATTTCTTTTTTACTGTTATTGTTTTTTCTGCTGGGTTTTAATTCAGTAGCGCAGGTTGTAGATGAAGAACCAGAAGAGAAAGTTTATAAAACAAGGATTCTCTTCCTGTTCGATGCCAGTCAGAGTATGTATGGGCGTTGGCAAAGCGACATGAAAATTACTATTGCACGTAAAATAATGGCAGACCTGCTAGACAGTTTAAAAGGAACCCCTAATCTGGAACTTGCACTTAGGTGCTACGGTCATACAAAAGACTATCCTCCTCAGGATTGTGATGATACCAGACTTGAAGTGCCTTTTGGACCTGATAATTTTGAAAAAATTAAGCATAAGCTAAAAACCATTGTACCGAGAGGTACTACCCCAATTGCGTATTCACTTGAAAAGACAGGAGGTGATTTTCCACCCTGTGATGATTGCAGAAACATTGTGATTCTTATTACCGATGGTATTGAGGAATGTGATGGTGACCCTTGTGCAGTTTCTTTGGCACTGCAGAAGCGGGGAATAATTCTTAAACCTTTTGTAATTGGTATCGGAAAGAGTTTTCGTGAGCAATTTGAATGTGTAGGGACCTATTTTGATGCTACTACTGAGAAAGAATTCAGAAATGCTCTTAATGTGGTTATTAGTCAGGCATTGAACTCTACAACATGTCAGGTAAACCTTCTGGATATTGACGGCCTGCCTACTGAGACCAATGTAAATATGACATTCTACGATAATCTGAGTGGGCTTCCAAAGTACAATTTCATTCACACAATGAATGATCGTGGTTTACCAGATACACTTGTTATAGATCCATTACTAATTTACAATATTCACATTCATACCATACCGCCGGTTTTCATTGATTCATTGAAACTTGCACCTGGAAGACATGTAACTGTTGCTGCTGATGCGCCGCAGGGGCATCTTCAGGTGAAGTTCGGAAATAGTGTTCGCCAAACCAAATGTCCGATTGCATGTATTGTCAGGCAGCATGGCAAAATGGAGACTCTTAATATACAATACTTTGGAGACAAGGTGAAGTATATTGTGGGTTCATATGACCTTGAATTGCTAACTTTACCTAGGACGATCGTTGAGGATGTTAAGATCGATCAAAGTACAACAACAACAGTTGAAATTCCCACCCCCGGTACTGTTATAATCAGAGTTCCTGGCTCAGGATACGGCAGTCTGTTTGTTAAAAGAGATAATAAACTTGAGTGGTTTGTAAATCTGGTGGGTAGCGGACAGCAGGAAACATATTTGTTACAACCGGGTGATTATGTAGCTGTATTCCGATCTAAATTTCAGAATCGTTCTATGTTCACCATGGAAGAGTCTTTTACTGTTACTTCCGGTACAATTACACGTGTTAACTTATCAAGATATTAAACCCAAAAAACTATATGAAACAATTTGAAGTTCGTCAGAAAAAGGATACCCGCTCGGGATTTGGCGATGCCCTTTTTGAACTGGGAAGAGAAAATGAGAAAGTTGTTGGTCTTTGTGCTGATCTGACTGGATCACTTAAAATGGGAGCTTTCAAAAAGGAGTTTCCTGATCGGTTCTTTCAAACTGGCATTGCTGAAGCGAATATGATTGGAATGGCTGCAGGTATGGCTACCGCAGGATTAATACCGTTTACCGGAACATTTGCAAACTTCTCAACCGGAAGAGTTTATGATCAGATAAGACAAAGTGTAGCTTACTCAGATAAAAATGTTAAGATCTGTGCTTCTCATTCAGGGCTTACTTTGGGTGAAGATGGAGCTACTCATCAGATACTTGAGGATATTGCGATGATGAGGGCAATGCCAAACATGACAGTGATAAATACCTGCGATTATACCCAAACATTTCTGGCAACGAAAGCAATTGCTGATTTTAGTGGGCCAGTTTATCTTCGTTTTGGGAGACCATCGGTACCTGATTTTTCTCCAAATGAATTTGAAATAGGCAAAGGAATCTTACTTAGTGAAGGTGCTGATGTTGCAATTATTGCAACAGGTCATATGGTTTGGGAAGCTTTAAAGGCAGCTGAGCAGCTTGAACAGCAGGGATATACTGCAGACGTAATTAATATTCATACTATCAAACCTATCGATGAAGATATTGTTCTGAACAGTGCTGCAAAATGTGGTTGCGTGGTAACGGCAGAAGAGCACGTTTTGAACGGGGGACTGGGTGAAGCAGTAGCGTCTGTTTTGTCGCGAAATAAACCGGTTCCGGTAGAAATGATAGGGGTTAATGATAGTTTCGGAGAAAGTGGTAAGCCAATGGAACTTCTCGAAAAATACGGATTAAGTGCTGCAGATATCCTGAAGGCAACATTAAAGGCTATTGAACGTAGAAAGGCCTAATATTTAATGTGTTTTACATGCCGAAGCATACTGATGAAGAAATATTATCCAGAATAAAAAACAAAAAGACAGCCGATCAGGGTTTTGCCTTACTGATGGAAAAATATCAGGAGCAGACTTATTGGCAGATCAGAAGGATATTGATTGATCATGATGATGCAAATGATGTAATGCAGAATACTTTCATTAAAGTATGGAAGAACATCTCTAAGTTTCGCTCAGACTCGAAACTATACACATGGATATATAGAATCGCAACCAACGAAGCTATTTCTTTTATTAAGTCCAATAAAAGTAAATACTATGTCTCACTGGATGAAATGAATGAGGATTTTGGGGAACAACTGGAGGCCGACGTACAATTTAAAGGTACAACGATCCAAAGAAAATTGCAAAAAGCCATTGCTACTTTACCAAACCGACAGAAAATGGTGTTTAATATGAGGTATTTTGATGCCATGAGTTATCAGGATATTGCCGACGTAATCGGTGTCAGCATCGGGACTTTGAAGGCATCTTACCATATTGCTGCAAAAAAAATTGAAAAATTTTTAACTGAAGATTAAACGTATTTAGATTTAACAAGTCAAAGAACTATAACGAATGAAGCTGTTTGGCAAACATATCATTTCACCTGATGACCCGGTTTCTCCCCTGATTGACAAGGCTGCAGGAGAAAACCCTTTTTCCGTTCCGGAAAATTACTTTGAGAATTTTCAAAAGGATATAATCGGAAAGGTTAAGCATATCCCTCAGTCACCAAAATTTAATATCTATCGCTGGGTTGCATTTACATTTGTTGCTGCTCTTATTACTTTTGTAAGTCTTTACATTATTAACGAATATACACAAAGTGATTCTGAAAATCTTGTGTATAAACATGAATTGGTATTCAATGATTCAAATCAAGAGGTATATCTTGAAACTGATGATGTACAGAAAACCATCTTTATTCATGTTAACCCAAATATGAGCAAAGAAGAGCTTGAAAGATTGCTTATCCTTTTTGGCAATAATGAATTGGCAAGAGAAAATGCAAAAACTCAATATACGGCATTGAACTGTGATAAGATAGTTCCTGACAACAATGGTGATGAAGATATTGAAGAAGATATTGAAACAGACAACAACACATACTCTCATTTCAGAGCACTGAGTTACAACACCGGAACCTATGCAGAGGTCTTTGAAATGGTTTCAGCCGAAGGTAGTCTTTTGAGCTGGCCTGAAGACATCTGTGTAGAGCGTCCGATTATGCTGAATGCATATCTGGGTGAAGATTTTGACTATAAATGGTCAACCGGTGATGAAACAGAGAGTATCCGTGTGAAAGAAACAGGAATATTCAGCGTTACTGTTACCGCTCAGGACAATCCAAAAGAAATGGTAAGTAAGTCAATTCTTGTTCGATATATCCCTGTACCGGTATTGAATAATGAGTATTACTTCAACGCATGTGTAGGGGAAACTGTTCAGATTGATGTGAAGCAGGGCATTGATGCTTATAAATATAATTGGCAAGGTGTGAATAGTACTAAACCAATGGCTAGTATCAATCAGCCCGGAAAATACAAAGTTGAGATACAGGGTTGCCGTACATATCTCGATTCATTTATCGTGATATATCAGCATTGTGATCTGAGTATCCCTGCAATCATAAGTCCGAATAATGATGGATTCAACGATGCATTTGTGGTTGATAACCTGGTAAACTATCCGGGCACATCAATCGAGATATATAACAGTCAGAAAGAACTGGTGTTTCAAAGTGAAGATTATCAGAATGACTGGAATGCCGATGGTTTACCGGATGGACCTTATTATTACCTGTTGAAATTTGCGGACGGAATTTCACAGGAAGGAATTGTGAACGTCCGACGTAATTAACGAACCTGTTTTACCCAAAATACCCTTTGCTTTCAGGTTACTTTAGCAGAAGCCGGGACTTAGATCCCGGTTTTTTTTATTTTATTCGGATACCAATTAATTTCAAAAAAGTCTTCAATAAAATACCCATATCTGTCACCACATTCATTTTTCTGATATACTCAAGGTTGAGTTTCAGCTTATCAGGCATTACCTTTTCTATATATGCTTTTTCAGGATCATCGTATTGAGCCAGTATAGTGTTTTCATCAAAATACCGAATAGATGCGTAGTCGGTTAAACCCGGTCTGATGCTTAAAATAAGTCTTTGTTCTTCGGAATAAAGTTCAACATATTTCTTCACTTCAGGTCTTGGTCCCACAAAACTCATATCTCCTGCAAAAATGTTAAGGAATTGTGGGAGCTCATCCATCTTTGATCTTCTTAAGAAATAGCCAATTCGGGTAATTCTTGGATCTTTTTTCCCTACGGTTAGCAAACCTTTGCGATCTGAATTCTTATACATGGTTCTGAATTTCAGAATACCAAAACTCTTCCCGTTTCTACCTACTCTTTCTTGCCTGTAGAATGCACTACCTTTCGAAGTAATGATAATTAGAAACGCAATGATGATGCCCGGCACAAATAGAATTAAAATAGCCAGCAGGCTGAAAATGATGTCGAAAAATCTTTTTGCCATCATTCGCAGTGTTTTTGGATGGCACTGAGCACTGTGCTTGCAACAATGTCAATATTCTCATCAGTCAAGTCGTAATAAACGGGCAGTGAGATTTCGCGGGAGTAATTATCATATGCAACCGGAAAGTCTTTGATCTTATATCCAAGATTTTTGTAAAATGTCATCATGGGTAATGGTGTGAAATGAACATTGACAGCTACTTCATTTTTGTATATTTCCTCAATGATTAAATCCCTTTTTACTTCATTAATGCCATTTATCCTTAGTAAGTAAACATGATAAGATGATGTTCTGGATTCATCCTTATATAAGGGTAACTGAAGATGCTTACATGGTGATAGAAGTTCTGAATAGCGATCGAAAATGAAACTTCTTCTTCTCAGCATATCATTTTCGTATCGCTCCAGTTCTACCAGTCCGATAGCAGCCATAATATCTGTCATGTTATACTTGTATCCGGCTTCTACAATATCGTAACGCCAGTTTCCAATCTTCATTTTAGACAAAGCATCTTTGTTTTGACCATGAAGCGCTTTAATGTTGAGCTTCTGATACTCTTCTTCAGGATCAAAATCAGAAGGTAATTTCAAACAAATTGCACCACCTTCAGCCGTTGTAAGGTTTTTTACGGCATGAAATGAGAATACAGTAATGTCGGTAAGTATGCCACATCTTTGCCCTTTATATATTCCACCAATACTGTGAGCGGCATCAGAAAGTACCAAAATCCGACCAAGCTTTTTTTGTGTATCGTTTGTTGGTTGAAACTTTGAACAAATCTCACTGGATTTCACAAGTTCATTTATTGCATCGTAGTCACAAGGCATTCCACCGATATCGACCGGAATAATTACTTTGGTATTACTTGTAATAGCAGCTCTGATTTTTTCGATACTGATATTAAAGTCATCGGAATTACTGTCTACAAAAACAACCTTAGCACCACAGTGTACAACTACATTAGCACTTGCTGCATATGTGTATGCCGGCACTATCACTTCGTCTCCTTCTTTTACACCAAACCATCGCAACATAAGTTCCAATCCGGCACTTGCACTGCTAACACATAAAGTTTTATCTGCACCGGTATATTCTGTAAGCTTTTGTTCAAACTCTCGCGTTTTTGGCCCGGTTGTTATCCATCCTGAGCGTAAAACTTCAGATACAGCTTCAATGGTTTTTTCGTCTGTTCGGGGTGGTGAAAATGGAATCATCTATCAGTAAATAGCGAATATTTGTAATGACAAAGATTGCAATTTTTTCCGACATTGAACCAGCGGAAATAAAAAAAAGCCATCCAACCGGATGGCTTCTTCCTTATGAAAAACTAATTGCGCTTATTTATTATCATCTACTTCTTCAAAGTCAACGTCAGTTACTTCATCGTCTTTACCTTCGTTCTGATTTTCTGCTCCCGGTTCCTGAGCTCCGTTCTGCTGTTGTTCCTGACTGGCTTTGTACATTTCCTCGCTGGCAGCCTGCCATGCAGTATTAAGAGCTTCAGTTGCAGAGTCTATGGTCTCAATATTTTGTGATTTATGAGCTTCTTTTAACTCATTCAGAGCTGATTCTATAGGTGCTTTCTTTTCTTCAGGAATTTTATCGCCAAATTCTTTCAGCTGTTTTTCGGTTTGGAAAATTAAACTATCTGCCTGATTAATTTTGTCAATCTTTTCACGCTCAGCTTTATCTGCTTCTGCATTAGCTTCGGCCTCGGCTTTCATCTTTTTGATTTCATCATCGCTAAGGCCACTGCTGGCTTCGATACGAATTTGTTGTGATTTACCTGTGGCTTTGTCTTTAGCTGATACATTAAGGATACCATTGGCATCAATATCGAAAGTAACTTCAATCTGAGGTACTCCGCGTGGTGCAGGTGGTATATCTGTGAGCTGAAAGCGGCCAATACTCTTGTTTTGTGCCGCCATAGGACGTTCACCCTGTAAAATATGAATGTCGACTGTGTTCTGATTATCGGCAGCTGTGGTAAAGGTTTCTGCTTTTTTAGTGGGTATAGTTGTGTTGGACTCAATAAGCTTGGTCATAACACCGCCCATGGTCTCTATACCCAGTGAAAGCGGAGTAACGTCGAGCAGAAGCACATCTTTTACTTCACCGGTAAGAACTGCACCCTGAATAGCTGCTCCAACGGCCACAACTTCGTCAGGATTTACTCCTTTTGAAGGAGATTTTCCAAAATAATCCTGAACCACTTTTTGAATAATAGGAATACGGGTAGACCCACCAACAAGAATGACTTCATTGATATCATTAGGACTCATGCTTGCATCAGAAAGTGCTTTTTTGCAAGGCTCAATAGTAGCTTTCACCAGGTCATCAATAAGTTGTTCAAATTTGGCACGGCTTAGCGTTTTAACAAGGTGCTTTGGGATTCCGTCAACCGGCATAATATATGGCAGATTGATTTCTGTGGATGTGCTCGAGCTAAGTTCAATTTTGGCTTTTTCAGCAGCTTCTTTCAGGCGTTGCAGAGCCATTGGGTCTTTTCTCAGATCTATACCTTCATCTTTCTGAAATTCATCGGCAAGCCAGTCAATAATTCTTTGATCAAAATCGTCTCCTCCAAGGTGGGTGTCACCATTTGTAGATTTTACTTCAAATACACCATCACCTAGTTCGAGGATGGATATATCGAAGGTTCCTCCGCCAAGATCGAATACTGCAATTTTTAAATCCTGGGTTTTTTTGTCAAGACCATACGCCAGTGCAGCTGCAGTAGGTTCGTTTATAATACGGCGAACCTTAAGTCCGGCTATCTCTCCGGCTTCTTTGGTAGCCTGACGCTGAGAATCGTTAAAGTATGCGGGAACAGTAATAACTGCCTCATCTACTTCCTGACCCAGATAGTCTTCTGCCGTCTTTTTCATTTTTTGCAGAACCATGGCTGATATTTCCTGAGGAGTATATTGACGATCGTCAATTTTTACCCTTGGAGTATTGTTTGTGCCTTTTTCAACTACATAAGGTACACGGTTAACTTCTTTGTTCACACGGTCAAAAGTTTCACCCATGAAACGTTTGATGCTGAAGATAGTACGTGTTGGGTTTGTTATCGCCTGACGTTTGGCAGGATCACCTACTTTTCTTTCGCCGTTATCGGTAAATGCCACCATACTTGGCGTGGTTCTTTTTCCCTCGCTGTTGGCAATTACAATAGGTTCATTCCCTTCCATTACCGCAACACACGAGTTTGTTGTTCCTAAGTCAATTCCTATTATTTTTCCCATTGTGATATTGTTTTTTTCGAACATTCCCTGTCAAATAACGTTCCAATGGGGATTTATTTACTTTTTGTCATAAAATATGGTTCTCGAAACATTCCAGAGTTTAAAAAACTGACAAATCGGCACAAAAAAACTGCCTGTGGTGTGCAGGCAGTTCTTAAATTGAATCTCTGTAATTACTATTGAACCGGAATGTTTTCCATTTGTTCATTAATGTTCTGCACCTGATTGTTGATGTCATCCATTTGTGCATCAACATCCTTCATTTGTTCGTTTATATCTTTGAATTCAATATTATCGGGCAATTCAAAAACATCTGCAGGTGGTTCTACACCTTCTTCCATTTTGATAACTTCATAAGTGGTCTTTACACCGGCAACAACAGATTCACTTTTTAGGGCCATGCCTTTATAAACCCATGTTGTACTTTTAACACCCTGGTAATTCATGGTAAATACTTTGCAGGTTTTTCCCATAATTTCTTCTGTTCCTTCTTCCACCATATTGTATTTGGCCATCATCTCTTTATCGAGATTGTTATAATTGATATTCTGATTGTTCTCATCCATATCAACTTTAACTTTCGTTCCCATGCCGGTCATGCTGTCCCATGTGTATACATAGTCACCCGAAATAACAGTATTTGATGTAGTACTTACACCCATCATGTCCATTTTGGTAATGGTGGCAGTTTCTTTACCATGATCACGCCAGTACATTTCCATAGTGCTGGTCATGCCCATTGTAGTCATTTTAAATTCCATCATGCCTTGCTCAACACCAAATTTCTGGTCGGGATTAACATCTTCAGTAATATCTTCATTGATTTCTGTGCTATCCTGATCATTGTTTTCGTCGGTTTTATCTCCGCTGCCACAAGAAGCCATAGCAAATGCAAATAAGAGAGCAAGAAGGAGGAATGATAATTTTTTCATTTTATTTTTGTTTTTGGTTAATATTCAGAAAGTTCGACTCTCATTGTGACACTACCAAGTGTTGAGGTCATCCATAATTCTTTGTTTCTTAATTTCAGAATTTCATAGTCTTGCGACCAATACAATCCTGATGTATCACTGCAGTCAAGGTACAATGTCTTGAAATCATCATCAAATTCCCAGTATGCATAATATTCATAAGTACTGCTTTCATGGAAAGTTGCCGAATTATCACTTTTAAACTCTACCCATGCGCTATTACTGGTATATGTGTTGGTTATATCCTGTCCATTCATTAGAAATTTTTCATATTTCCACTTGTTTACCAATCGCGATTTGGGGCTGCGAAGACTGACAATCGGACCATCCTCGTAATAGCAACCACTTAAAAACATTGTAAATACCAATGCAGCTACAATAAGATTTTTCATGTTTTTTATTACAAATATAAAGTCTTTTTCTATATAGCAGAAAGATTCGGAGATAATCAATGTCTAAATTTCAATACAAAGCATGTCGTGAGCAAGTTGCATTTTATTAGGTAACCCGGCGTTTATTTCGTCATGAAATCCCATAAAATGGCTGATATGAGTGAAATAGCATTGAGAAGGATTCAGCTTTTTTGCTACCTCAATTGCTTCTTCAAGAGAAAAATGAGTAGGATGCGGCCTTGTTCGTAAGGCATTCAAAACAAGAGTGCCACAATCTCTCATTAAATTCATGCTCTCCTCTGGTATTAGATTCGCATCGGTGACATAGCACAGGTTTCCCATCTTGAAACCTGAGATTGGCATTTTGCCGTGCATTACTTCAACAGGAGTAATTTCAATGTTTCCAATCGTAAATGGATCCTGATTAATGATATGAAGGTTTATTTGAGGAGGCCCTTTATATCCTTTCGGGTCGAAAATATACGGGAACTCCGTTCTAATGGCATCCGCAACATCCTTCCTGGTATAAATGTCAATACGCTTATTTCTGATATAATTAAAAGCACGTACTTCATCAAGGCCGGCAATATGATCGCGGTGGCCGTGCGTAATTAATATGGCATCGAAATCATCAATCTCAGATCTCAGTAACTGTTGTCTGAAATCCGGGCCAATGTCAATTATTATGCGTGTGTTATTGATTTGCACAAAGGCAGATGTTCGCAACCGCTTGTCCTTTTCATGTTTAGAACGACAAATTTCGCAATTGCAACTCAGTACCGGTACACCGGTACTTGTTCCTGTTCCTAGAAATATAATGAAATTGTCTTTCCGCATTCTCATTTCTTGGCAAAGAATGCCACTTTTTCAAGCGAAGTTAAGATATCATATTCTTCCAGAAAAACACCTTCGGGCAGTTTAAGGGGTACAGGTGTGAAATTCATTATCCCTGTTACACCTGCCTCTGCAATCTCGAGTGCCATATCGTGGGCATCATCACCGGGTAATGTAAGCACTGCAATACGGATATCTTTTTCTTTGATTATTCTTTTTAGATCTTTAATGTGATAACAATCTACACTAAGAAATGGTTTGTTTATCTTTTCCGGGTTTACATCAAAAATAGCCTCTACATTGAGACGTGTTTCCTTATCCTGAAGATATCTCACAATAGCCTGACCCAAATTACCAAGACCAAAGACCGCTACATTGGTTTTGCCCCGACAATCGATTACTTCAGAAATCTTCTCTACCAGTTCTTCAATATTATAACCGTTTTTATGTGATCCACTATGACCTATAAGCATCATGTCGCGACGAACCTGCTCAGGGGTCAGGTGTAGGTTTCTGGCTAGCTCATGTGAAAATATATTCTCTCTGTAAAATTTACAATAGGTTGTTAAACACCTACGATACTTGCTTAAGCGTTCTATTGTGCCTTCCGGTAATTTTTTGATATCCATATTAACTGTTATTTCTTAACAGCGTAAATATCGTAATTTTTTCCGTAGTCTGTCGTATAAATTTTAAAACCTGACGAAAAACATTGAAATTTGTGATTTAGGTCGTAGTTTTGTGTGATTTACTTGTGTTTTGATTAACAATATGTATTTATCTTCATTTCTGAGTATCTCATTTAATCAGATTCCCTATTTTTGCAAAAACAATTATCAATGAAATTCCTTCTATCTATTTCTGCAATATTTCTTGCATTCTTGCTGAATGCACAAATAACAATAACCACCAGCGATTTTCCTGTGCCAACCACTCAATATGTGGTTAGTCACACAGCCAGTTTAGATTCTGCTTTATATATGGCCAACGGAGCGTCACAAACCTGGGACTTTTCCGCTATGGTACCAATTTCGCAGGATACTGTTATGTTTCTGGATCCGATGGATTCTTCCATTCCGGTCTCATACCGTGTAGCATTCAATAATCCTCTCGATCCTGATCATGAGGCTACCGTTGCTGCAAAAATGGCCGTTGATCAGGGTATGCCCATGGTGACAATTACCGATATTTATAATTTCTATCAGTTAACATCCACACAATGGATTCAGGTGGGGATGGGTGCTAATGTAAACAGTTTACCAATACCTGTTTTATGGAGCCCTACTGAAGTGATTCTCAATCTTCCGGCCAATTACGGCGATCAGGATACTTCATATTCAGCCTCCAGTATGAATATTCCAAGTGTTGGATACTATAGCGAAGAAAGAATGCGTGTAACCAATATTGACGGATATGGAACACTCATTACTCCCTACGGAACATTTAATGCATTGAAAGTGACATCGGTTATTTACGCGCATGACTCCATTTATATGGATTCGCTTGGTTTTGGATTTCCGATGGACAGGGTTGAAACCGAGTATAAATGGTTTGCCAACGGATATCAGATTCCCGTTATGGAAGTACTGAAACGAACCGGAATGGGTGCAGGAGTGACCATAACTTATATTGACTCTGTTCGAAATATTTCAGTTGCAGAAATGAATCTTAATCAGATCTCTGCCTATCCAAATCCGGTAGAGAATAATCTATATTTCGATATTCCTGTTGAATCATACCCATTAAGGGTTGAGATATTTGATCAGCAAGGGTGTTTGGTCATTCGTGAGGAAATAATGAACTCGGGTATTGAAGTTTCCGGTCTTGAACCAGGTATTTATACCATTCGCCTCAGAAATGAGGAAGAGGTGTTTGTATCGAAGTTTTTGAAGAAATAAGTATAATTTGTACCCACATACTAAAATTTTGTCATGCTGAGCCTGTCGAAGTGCGACAAAATTTCTTTTAAACTATCCCTCAAACAAACTCCCGCTTCTTGGCGGTAGATTCTTTCCCAGATGACGGAATGCCTGTGGGGTAACTTCGCGTCCGCGTGGGGTACGCATGAGGTATCCTTGCTGAATCAGAAATGGTTCATACACTTCCTCAATGGTGCCGGAATCTTCACCAACAGCAGTTGCAATTGTGTTTAAGCCAACAGGACCGCCCCTGAATTTCTCAATGATAGTTTCCAGAATGCGGATATCCATTTCGTCGAGACCATTTTCGTCAATATTCAGTGCTTCAAGGGCATAATTGGTAATATCGAGGTCTATTTTTCCATCGCCCTTAATTTGTGCAAAATCACGAACCCTTCGTAAAAGCAGGTTGGCAATACGGGGTGTTCCTCTTGAGCGGCGGGCTATTTCGTCACTGGCTTCATCATTAATTTTAATCTTTAAAATGCCAGAGGAACGAACAATGATCTTTTTCAGGTTTTCCGCAGGATAATAATCGAGACGAGCATTTATCCCAAATCGGGAACGGAGCGGAGCAGTAAGCAATCCGCTGCGGGTGGTTGCACCAATCAGTGTAAACGGATTCAGTTTAATCTGTACACTGCGTGCATTGGGTCCCGTTTCAATCATAATGTCGATGCGGTAATCCTCCATGGCAGAGTAAAGATATTCTTCTACAACAGAACTTAAACGGTGAATCTCATCAATAAATAATATATCATTTGGTTCCAGTGAAGTCAGTAATCCCGCCAAGTCTCCGGGCTTTTCAATAACGGGACCACTAGTAATCTTAATGCCGGATCCCATCTCGTTGGCCAGAATATGTGAAAGTGTGGTTTTGCCAAGACCAGGAGGCCCGTGCAATAGAGTGTGATCCAAAGCTTCTTCACGTTGTTTTGCTGCATGAACAAAAACAAGTAGATTGTCGACTACTTTGCCTTGACCAATAAATTCTTCAAAATCAGCAGGACGCAAAACCTTTTCAATTTCCTTTTCGGTATTGCTCATGCCTTTTCCTTCAGCATCCAGATTTGGATTCATATCGCTCATGAAACAAAGGTAAGAATATTCTGCTTCTCAGTAATGACAATCTCTTCTTTAAAGGTTATGTATTGCCTATTCAGTATCATGATCCGATTGCCCTGTAATGATGGTGATTACACCATAACTCAGATCTGCAATCTTCAGATAATCATTATACATGTCGGCATAGACCACACCTGTTTTTGTTTTATAAACGGCTTTGCTCAGATTTTTGAAATGCTCCTGCTTTAGCTTTTTGTGTTGTTTTATAATCTTCTGATGAAGTGATTTTATGTCTGAAAAATTGACCTCGGTTTTCGGATCTTGTATTAATTCTAACATTGTTGATAAGATATCACCCACTTGTCCGGAAAAATGCTGAAGGTTCTTGGTCATGTTCTCATTAAAAGAGATCTTCCCAGAGACTTTTCTGGTTGTGGCATTTGAAATAGCATAACAGGCATCAGCGATACTCTCAATATGGGTAGTTATCTGAATCATATTACTGATCTCATCCGCAATGTTATGACTGAGCTCCTGTGTAGAAACATCTGCGAGGTATGAAGTAATTTCTAGCTCTAGCTGGTCAGATATCTCCTCATTTTTTTTGATTTTCTCCAGACAATTATTGATTTTCTTTGTTGAGTCAACTTTTAAAAGAACCCTGGTATGTGAGAACATTTTTGCTACACGCTTGCTATATTCAGCTATTTCTTTTCTAACCTGAATGGCCGATAACTCCACGGTAGACAACAATCCTCCGCTAATAAAACGGAGTTTGAATTCTTCCTCACTCTTCTTCTGTTTTACAATTTTTAAAATGATACTTTCAAGTGGTTTTATAAACCAAATCAGAATCATAGTATTGGCAAGATTGAAGATGGTGTGAAATATTGATAGAGCAACTGGTATTGCTTGTGCTGATTGTTCAACAGTTTGATTAGCAACGATAAATGGAGAATTAAACCCATTATTTAAAGCTATGGTTTCAATTAAATGAAGAAATGGATAAAAAAATGGGAGGAGTAATACTACACCAATTACATTAAAAAATAAATGTGCCATTGCCGTTCGTTTTCCGGCAGTATTGGCAACAAGAGCCGCCAGATTTGCTGTTATTGTTGTGCCAATGTTCTGTCCCATTACCATTGCTGCAGCCATATCAAAGGTTATCCAACCATTAAAACACATTACCAGAGTTAATGCCATTGCAGCACTTGATGATTGAATGATTAATGTGATTACTGTTCCAATTATTAAATAGATGAAAATGGAAAAGTATCCATAATTAGAAAAGCCACTAAGAAATTCCAGCATTGCTGGGTTGCTTTGAATATCAGGTGTTGACCCATTTAGAAAGTCCAGCCCTATGAAAATTATTGCAAATCCAATAATTACATTAGCCCAGTTGCTATATTTAGTGTTTTTTGAAAATAATAACGGAAATGTAACCCCAATTAGAGGTAAAACCAGAACAGCTATGTGTATTTTGAAGCCCAAGGTAGAGATAAGCCATGCAGTTACCGTTGTACCAATATTAGAGCCCATTATTACTCCAAGAGACTCTGTAAATGTAACAAGACCTGCATTCACAAAACTTACCAGCATAACCGTGGTAGCCGATGAAGATTGAATGATGGCTGTAATCAGAAAGCCGGTAAATACACCTTTAAATTTATTGGAGGTCATGGCTGCCAGAATATTTCTCATTCTGTCGCCGGCTACTTTCTGCAGAGATTCACTCATTAGTTTCATTCCAAAAAGAAAGAAACCTAGAGAGCCGAGTAATTTGAGTAAGTCGAAAAGGTTATAATTCATGAGATTTACTTAATATTAAGAAAATCAACCTGTTATATTGGTTCAAGAGCCAAATTTCGATAGAAATTTCGAAATACACAAAAGGAGTTATTAACTATTTGGCAACATTTAGTTAATAATAAATAAATATGAAGTCAGGAACATTACATATATTTACTGCCTAAACCATTGGATGTTTAATATATATTTGGATTCGGTGAAGTAAATAAACAGGACGTTATGTCTTGTTTATCCTATTGATGCCTCTGGAATTTCTTCCGGAGTGCAAATCATTTTTTATTTTAAACAAAAATATTATTTGTCATGAACGACGAAAATTCAACAATACACGAATTCGACTTTGGTTTAATCCGCGATTATTTTTCATTTATGGAACGACAAGGGCCTGGGAGTAATGAAATGACACTGAAAGCCCTGGGTTTTATTGAAAATCTGACTGACGAGTCAAAACTTCTGGATATCGGTTGCGGAACCGGGTTTCAAACTATGACTCTTGCACAGAATGCACCCGGAAGGATAACCGGACTGGATATATTTCCGGAATTTATTGAAAAGTTCAATGAAAATGTAGTGAAACATAATCTTCAGCATAAAGTAAAGGGCATAGTAGGTTCAATGGACGATCTTCCTTTCCAGAAAGAAGAATTTGATCTTATCTGGGCCGAAGGTTCCATATTTATTATGGGTTATGAAGAAGGTCTGAAATACTGGCGCGATTTTTTGAAACCGGGTGGCTATGTAGCTCTTACCGATGCTGCATGGTTTACCAATGAGCGTCCAAAGGAAATCGAGGATTTCTGGGAGGAAGCTTATGCGGGTATGGGTACAATTCCTGAAAAAACAGGTGTCATGCAAAATGCAGGTTACATTCCTGTAGCCAGTTTTGTTCTGCCCGAAATTTGCTGGACCAGTCTGTTTTATGAACTTCAGGATAAAGCCGAAGATAAATTCCTTGAAAAACACAAGGGAAATAAAGCCGCAGAAGACTTTGTGTCTTATCAACGCTATGAAAGAGAACTATACTATAAGTATAAGGACTATTACGGATATGTTTTCTCTATCGGCAAGAGAATTTAAGTATAAAGCAGGGTCAATTATTCATATTGACCCTGCTAATTAAATATATTGTACCTTTGTAATCTTGATTAGTTCAAAAAATAGGATTATTGTTTCTTAATGATAAAAGTGTTTTTTTCTAATTGAATATAATTCTTGTAGCTTCTGACCGAAAAAACACTTAAATAGTTATCGATTTCTCGCTCTCTTCGCTACTTTTAAAAACTGACTGAAGAAATTCAGTGGAAAAATTTTGTTTATGAACATTTATGTTGGAAACCTTGATTACAGGGTTGATGAAAATGCGCTGAGAAGCGTTTTTGAAAGATTTGGTAATGTTGACGATGTTAAAGTCATTACCGACAAGTATACTGGCAGAAGCAAAGGCTTTGGATTTGTTACAATGGAAAACAATGAAGATGCTCAGAAAGCTATTAGTGAACTTAATGGCAGTACTCTTGAAAATAGAGATATAACAGTTAATGAGGCTCGTCCCCAAAAACAATACTAAGATGAATAAGGGCGTAGTTAAGTGGTATAACGATACCAAAGGCTTTGGTTTTATAAAGACTGAAGAAGGCAATGATGTTTTTGTACATCGCAGCGGACTGATTAATCCATTTAATGGTTTGAAGGAAGGTCAGGAAGTTGAATTTGAGATAAAAGAAGATGAAAAAGGACAGAAAGCTTTTAATGTAAAGCAAGTATAGTTTAAGATCTAATATAAGATAATGATACTGGTTTACTGGTATTGTTATCTTTGTTTTTGCAGATATTTGTTTCTGCAACATTTAACAGAGTTTGAATTATTAATTAAAGTTTTGAATGGGAAGAGCAAAAGAAACCTTTGGTAAAAAAGAAGTAAGAAACAGAAAAGAAAAAAAGCGCAAAGACAAAGAAAAGCGCCGCGAAGAGCGTAAGGAGCAAGGTAAAACAAGTGCCGATGACATGATTGCTTATGTTGATGAATTCGGTAATATTACATCCACCCCTCCGGATCCGGAAAAGAAGAAAGAGAAAATCGATGCCAGTAAAATTGAGTTGGGTGTGCCAAAACGCGATGGTGTAGAGCAGGACTTTTTAAGTAAAGGTGTGGTTAAGAATTTTGATGATTCAAAGGGCTTCGGTTTTATTACATTAGCCGACTCAAATGAATCTATCTTTATTCATATCAACGACTGTATTGACGAAGTCAAAAACGGCGATAAAGTCGAATTTGATGTTGAAAAAGGTCCAAAAGGCTTGAAAGCCAAGAATGTGAAATTGGTGAAATAAATTCCTCTTAGATTCTTGATTTATTGTTTATTGGATGATTTTCTTTTGGAAGATCGTCCCAGAAATTTTTTGGTCTCCTTGTTTTTTACATATATGAGTTTATATTTGCTTTTGGCATTTTCACGCTGCTCTATTTCAAATTTTCCTGTAGAATCAATAAGCGGAGTGAGTTTCTGGAATCCGTAATTTCGCGGATCGAAATTGGGTTGCTTTTTTTGCAATAAACTGCCTACATCTCCAAGAAATGCCCAGCCTTCATCATCGCTTAGATCGTCTATAGTTGACCTAATAAGCTTGATCTCTTTATTTGTGATTTTATCTACTTCGTCTTTATCGTCTTTTTCATCAGCCGACTCTGTTTCCGTGGCATTGGCTTTAAGAATTTCAATGTAGATAAACTTATCACAAGCAACAATAAAAGGTTCCGGTGTTTTCTTCTCACCCAGTCCAATAACCTGCATGCCGGCCTCGCGCAAACGTGTTGCCAGGCGTGTGAAATCGCTGTCACTCGAAACAATGCAGAAACCGTTTACTTTTTGAGAATACAGAATGTCCATTGCATCAATGATCATGGCCGAGTCTGTAGCATTTTTTCCGCTGGTGTAACCGTATTGTTGTATGGGAGTAATGGCGTTTTCTAGCAATAAGTTCTTCCATTTGGATAGTCCGGGTCGGGTCCAGTCGCCGTAAATACGTTTAATGGTCGGGTTACCGTATTTGGCAATTTCTTCCATCATCTCCTTTATGTATGCCGAAGGTATATTGTCGCCGTCGATAAGTACAGCTAAGTTTGTGCTCATATCTATTGTGTTTTATCTGTTCAAATAACAGATGAATTTTTGTAAAGGTAGGGAAAATGTGTAATTATTGGATATGATATTATCCAATTTTGAAAATTAATCTCCTAATCTATAAATATTCAATGTATTGGCCCATCTGCCACCGTATAAAGTAATGCTGCCTACATTAGTTCTGCAACCAAATGTAATAACATCTCCGGCTGAGCATTGCAAAATATCTGTTGCATCTACTGTGCTTGCAACTGTACTGGCCACATTTGCCTGCTGACCATACATGTATTTCAAAGGAGTACCATTTACACTTATAACCAACATAACACAGGTATTTAGAGGCAGAGGATATGGCTTTATGGCAACATTTATGTAATACTTTCCGTCTGAAGGACATGTATAACTATAATTACCTGCACTATTATCGAAGTTATTATTATCATCGTAAACTTCGGTATTAAAGGTTAAAAGCTTTACAGAAACTCCGGAGGCAATAGCCTGGTCAGATCCCATATAAACACTTACAGCTTCAAGGTCTGGACTTGACGATGGCGATGTCCATGATAGATTTCCGGAGCCATCTGTCTCGAGATATTGATTTGCAGTTCCGTCTGGAATAGGGAAAGTGTAATTCTTGAAACTTATTTCTCCGTCATTTCTTACACTGAATAGGTTAAATCCTGAATTATTATCAGTCATTAAAGAATATGCAGAATTATCGTCAGTCTCACCCTTAATATGAAGCATTGCCCCGGGTGAATTTGTACCAATACCTACTTTATCGGTAAGGGTAAGTGGGAATAAATATCCATTAACCGCGTCTCTGTCCCAGTAACATGAGCCACCGAATGGAACCCATGCCGCACCATCCCAATAGTAATATCCGGGTGTTGCGTCAGTTTGGTAGATTAGTAATGATGTGGCCGGGCCAACAATAGCATTCCGTTGCGCTTGCGTCATTCTTGGAACCAGTAGCCCCTTTGAAGTGCTCGACACATCTAGCATTGCTGATGCATCAGGAGGATTACCTACAGCATTTATACTAACACCCTGTGAGAAAGCATTTCCTGCAATTATCATTAGAACAACAAAAACCACTAATGTGTTTTTCATAACGAAATATATTTTATTGAAGTAAATTAAGGTATAATATCCCAATATAGTCTAGGGGATTCCCTTATCTGTGCAGTTTTTTCCTCTATCAGAACAAAGTTCTTGTATGTATTATGAAGAGTCTTATTGTTAAATTGAATTGGTTCTAGTGGCTGAAATGCAGTTGCAATAAGTATTGTTGAGATGTTTTCCTAGATAATTGGTCGTGCAGCTGTCTAATATTTAATGCAAATTGTAGAAGCTATATTAATTTGCTAATAATAGGCTAGTACTTTATCAATTTCTGAATTATGGAAAAGTTGTCGTATTGTAATTTTATAAAATATACTCCCTCAGCAAGATTTGAAATATTAATTTCTTCGGAGCCTTCAACCTCTTTTTGTATTTTTATTTCTCCCTCAAGGCTGATGATCTCAATACTGATCTTCTGATCTGTTATGTTTTTCGTAAAAAGTCTGATATGATTCTCTGCAGGATTCGGGTAAACGCATATGTCGCCAGTATTATTAAGGTTAACAGCAATAGTTTTTAAATATTCAAAACTGCCATCGAAATCGGTTTGCTTTAAACGGTAATATGAAATCCCAACATAAGGTCTCTCATCAATAATCTCATAAGATGTGATGGCGTTTTTTTGTCCTTCTGCGGGAATTAAAGCAAGTTCTTCCCAGTTATTGGCCGAAATATCCTGACACTTTTCAATGCTATAATAATCATTATTGATCTCCGATACTGTAACCCATCTTAAATGAACCTGAGAGCTTTCTATATCGGCTGTGAAAGATAATAATTCGATTGGAAGCGGATCGCTGTACTCATCGGCACCTATATCGGTAGCACGGCTTTCATCATCGATATCGTCAGTAACGTCTGCCAGATCGGTAGCCTGATCAATGCAGGGTGAACCGGATTGTATGTGCAGATCACCGGTTGAAACAATGAGCGGATCTGCCGAAATGGAATTGCCATCAAAACCTCCGGGAGTAACCGCCTGCCAGCTTGCCAGTGATGCATCAGCCGAAGATGTAGTGACCCAACGACCCAGAACTGCACCCGAACTAGTGTATAAATCATTATAATCGAGCGCCTCAATAGAAGCAGCAATATCTACATGAATGGCCAGTCCTGATCCGTAATTCCAGAAAATATTATTGATAACACGCTGGTTATTACAGGTATTCCATGATTTAAAGGCACAGTTTAATTCGCCACTGTTTATGGTGCTTGTTGAATTCGAAATGGCAGTGTTATAATAAATGTTTTGGTAATCGCTCACATTTACCATAATGCCGTAATTAGAAGTTGCTGCACCCCCACCAATGAAAATCATGTTATTGGAAGTTTCACCGTAATCGCCGGCTGTTCCGTCGCAATAATACAGGTAAATGCCATAGCCGTATGCATTGGGTGCATAAACCTGGTTTTTCTGAATCTGAATTCCGTTGTCAGCATAATAACCGTAAATACCGGTGAAATTGGTTCGGGTGGAATTGGTAGTGATATAGTTTTTTCTGGCAATGCATGCGTCCTGGTTCTGTAAATGAATACCTGTAAACCATGGATTTACAATGGTATTGCCAAAGATAAACATGCCCGATTCCAGATTATTAAAGGCCATACCGCTCACATATACACCATGCGAACCGTCGGTAAGAATATTATGGCTGATCTCGTTGTCGTTATTATTGAAATCGCTGCTGGAAGCAATAATGGATCGCCGGTCATTATCCTGCGAA
>PKSX01000214.1 GCA_002869435.1 Marinilabiliales bacterium
CACCTTCCATTCCAATTGATGGATTATTCATGTCTTTTGCACCCAATACCGTGAATTTCTCATCTTTCAAATTATATACAGTCCGTAATGTAAATTGCTTGTCGTCTTTCAGCTCTTTAAGTTACTGTGTCATCATGCGCTGATCGGTCCACGACCACACATCTACTTTGGAAATTTCGTCTGAGGGGACAGTATCTTCAGGTTCTTCAACCGGTTTTTCGGCAATTCCGAAAATAAGCCGCTCATCAGAATAAGAAAAATATGGTGTTGCAAAGGTTGAAGCACAATATCCTTCCTCAAAATTATTGCCAGCGGTATCTACGAGCAATTGAATTTTACCGTTTTGAACCAGCATTAAACGATAGGCTTTTGTTTTTGTACTATCGGTACTCCAGAAAAATGTTCCTGTTTGAGATCGGTGGGCCATTGAGGGTTTCTGACACTCACCGGGCATACACACATTTATAAGTTCCTCCTTCTTTTTAACATCATAGAGTATAATACGACAGGAATCGAGGCTGTCATTATAATTACTCAACATCAAAGCCCAGTTGCCGTTTTCGGAAACAGCAAAATCGGTAATATGCTCAAAACGTGCAGTATCATTTTCATTTGGGCGATAGACAAGAAAATCAGTGCCTTTAGATTTGAATTTACTCTTTTCCTCAGGTTTTTCTTCCTTTTTGGCAGTATCGACCGGAATAGAATCTGTTGGAATGCTATCGGTATTTGTTTCTTTCTTTTCTTCTTTTACTTTATCGAGCCAGATAAAAGCGGCAATACTGTTTTCTTCAGGCACCTCAAGCTTCTTAAGCGGAAAAAATCGTGCGCACTCCCCTTCTCCGATGCAATATATTACAGCAGTATCTTTCGGCAACTTTTCTTCTTTGGTTTTTTTAATTTTCAGCTGGCGCAGAGAGTCAAAAGCCAGTTCCAACCGATAAGCCAGCCAGGTTTCATCATATGAAAGCTGTGGTTTCGATGCCCTGAAAAAGGTATCCACAACGGCAATATTCTTATGTAAAATAACCATTCCATCCCCACGATTGGGACTTTGCTCGTAGACTACAACCTCACCTGATGCATCACCAATAGTAATGGAGCCAAGGGTTTCCCACTTATTGTAGACTGAATGATCGAGAGGCTTTTTATTTTGGGCAAATCCAGAAAAGAAAAGACTGATAAACAAAAGCGTGAAAGTTAAGCGCATTTTTTGTTTGTAAAGATAAAAAAATGTCTTATTGAGTCTTATTAGGCAAGATGAAATTATACGAAACCCTGAATTCAATAGATTTCGCACTCCTTTCAAACATAAATGAAAATCACTTCATCTAACAGTTATACTTTTCAACGCATGTTAAACTATTGGTCCAGCAACTTCACATGATCAAATTTTCCTTCAGTTACATCAATATAGCCTGATGAGAGCCCCTCTGCAGTAAAATGGAATGTTCCGCTTACCACCCCATCTTCGTATTCTAAAAGAGTAATTGCTCCGGACCCGCCAAAAAATGTGGTGTAAATATCACCACCATGACGTACTTGTGCAATAATAAAATTTGAACCATAGCTGAATGTTCCAAGGCAATTATCAGCCTGAAGATCAAATCTCGTACTGGAAAAATTGAGCCTAATCACCAAAATACCATTAGAGGAATAATAGTAGGCATCTTCAATTCCACTATAAGCAGTACCATCTATTTTACATGAGAAAACTGCTTCTTGTTTATCTTTTTTGCAGGAAGAAGTAAATAATAATATTAAAACCAACACTGGAATAAAGAAAAACCGGGCTATTTTCATGTTTATTGATTTATGTAATACAGAATAATATAAGAGCAGACTAATTTAGTACTTTTGTGAATACCGTATGAAAATATTTGCATTCTTTCTTGTAATTATTCTTACCCCCTTGTTTTTGCTGATTACACTTCCGGTTTTATTCAGCAGAGGGAAAGGAATTCTCTTTATTCAAAATCGTGTGGGAATAAACAAAAAGGAGTTTTGCATCTATAAATTCCGCACCATGCACGAGGGCAAAATCACCGGAATCGGACGGGTTTTGAGAAAAATTGGACTGGATGAATTACCTCAACTCATCAACATCATAAAAGGAGACATGGCTTTTGTAGGGCCTCGCCCTCTGAATCAGGAAGATATTGACCGGCTGAACTGGGTCGGCGAAGAATTTGCAGCACGCTGGAGTGTCAAACCGGGCATTACAGGTCAGGCACAGCTGGTGAGAATCTGTGATGCCAATCTTTCCATGCAGCAGGACCTCGATTATGTAAAGAACAAAAGCTTTGGCCGGGATATGAAAGTATTTTTCCGATCTATGCTGGTACCGTTTGTGGGGAAATTTAGCCAATAATGTGCTGATTTGCCAATCATACCTTCGGCTTGACAGGTGTGCTAATGTGCCATTTAAAAAAATCAATGTCATGCTGAGCCTGTCGAAGTACGGCATTGATTTTTTTTATACTTTTAACCAAATGAATATTCTCGTAAACGGCATAGGAAATATTGGCACTACCCTGCTCCAACTACTTGTCAGATATAAAGATCTGCTTGGTATCGACTCCGTGCATGCATTGAAAAACACAACTGTACAGCCGTGGAAAGAAGAGGAACTGAAAATTCTACAGAATCTGGGTATTGAAATGTTCGACAGTGATGGCAAAAACTTTCGCCCTATTTCTGAAGTAGAAAATGAAATAGATTACGTTTTCGATTGCATGAGCAACGGATTCGGAAATAAGAACAAAAGCTGGTACGAAAGTCTGCCAAACCTAAAAGGCGCTTGCGCACAAGGCAGCGAAAAGGGATTCGGCAAACCGTTTATGAGTGGTATTAAAGAAACGCACATTTTTTCAGAAAAATTTGTTCAGATTGTTTCCTGCAATACGCATTCGCTGGCATCGCTGCTCACAACATTCTCCGGAAGAGAACTGAAAAATCTTAAAAAAGCAGATTTTGTTATTGTGCGTCGTTCTGAAGATCTGAGCCATCACGAAAGACTGGTTTCGGCAAATGTTGTTTCGCGTCATAGAAATCCGGAAACAGGCACACATCATGCCGAAGACGTAAAGGATATGTTTGGAAGTATCGGAATTGCATGCAATGTTCAGTCGTCGGATATTACCACACCAAGCCAGCTCATGCACAGTGTTCGATTCAGTATTGAACTCAAAAATGCATTATCACAAGAGCAAATCAAATCGATGATCGCAAACAATCCCATGGTTTCATCCACAAAAACCTTCGATTCGAATATTGTGTTCGAACTCGGGCGCCGACACGGCTTTGCCGGAAGACTGTATTCACACTGCATCATTAATCATAATAACCTGCTTTTTGAAGACAATGGCCGCATCATAAAAGGATGGGCATTTGTGCCTCAGGAAGGCAATACTTTGATATCTACATTACATGCATCTCTGTTGCAAACAAAGAATAATAACTCAAAGGAAATCATTTCAAACATTATGAATGACCTGATTCATAAAACCTAATAGAAGCATTAATTCAGTTCATCTAAAAAATACCTATTTTTGTGTACAGTAAATACACAAAAAAATGAAAACAATATTATTTCTCTTATTTGCTATTTCAACATTTGCCGTTCAGGCTGCCACATTTAATGTGAGCAATCCCACCGAATTTCAAACCGCTCTTACATCAGCAGAAGGCAATGGTGAGAACGACATTATTATTCTCTCAAGCGGCACCTACAATATAAGTACTACGCTGACTTTTTATTCTGCCGAAAACTACAGCCTTACGATTCAGGGCTCCGGAGCAGCAGGTTGTATACTTGACGGAGGCGGAACCACAAGAATAATGACCTTCGAAACGACCACAGCAGCCGGTGATATTAATATATCTGGCATTACTGTTCAAAACGGATATGGAACCTACGGAGCTGCCGGAGTAAACAGCGAGTCGGCAACGATAACCATCAGTAATTGTATTTTTACCGGTAATACGGCCACTGATTTTGGCGGCGGACTTGGAATGTACACCAATACCGGCACTGTAATTGTCGACAACTGTACGTTCACAAACAATACTGCTACAGGAAATGATGCCGGAGGATTATTTGTAGGAACCAACAGCGGAAGCATCACGCTCTCCAACAGCACAATAACAAATAATGAAGCTCAGGGCGATGATGCCGGGGGCTGCATGCTCTACAGCGATGGTGGCGGAACCGTAATAATGCACGACAATACATTTACAAATAATATAGCTTTCGAAGATGCAGGCGGAGCCATGGTATATTTGCTGGGTGCGGGTTCTTCGGCAACCATCTACGCTAATACATTTACCGGGAATACTGCAGGTTTGGGCGGCGGCGGATGCTGGATCAGACTTCCCGGTGGTGGCGGCATTTCCTATTACAATAACACTCATACCCACAACACAACAGATGATGGTGCAGGAGCAGGTGTATTAATTGAATTGCAGATCAATGGTAACCTCAATGTTTCCGACAATAGTTTCTCGCTTGACAGTGCCGGACTGGATAATGGAGTAGTGAGCGACGGAGGTGCCATATGGATTGAACACGGCGCCGGAACCATCGATGTTTTGAGAAACGATATTTTCAATTGTTACGCCTACAATAACGGTGGCGGCATTTTCACCTACACCGAAACCGGAACTCTGAACATCCATCACAATCGCATTGCCAATAATTCTTGCGAAAATGTTGGCGGTGGCTTTTCGTTTGCAGGAGCAGCCTGCACGCTGAATTCCTACAATAATTCATATTATGGAAACACCGCCGGAGCTTCGGGTGGCAGCGAGTACTATTATCTCGATAATGCCGGAGCAACAACTAATGTCTATAACAATATTTATTACAACAACAGTCCCGACAATTTTGATTATTCGGGTGCAGTAACAATTTCCATCACTTATAGTTTGATTCAAAACAGCAGTGCAGAGGCATATTACAGTACCGGCTGTATTGATGCAGATCCGCTTTTTGCTGATGCACCCAACAATAACCTTCTGCTGACCTGGGCCAATTATCCGGTAAACGATGCCACGAAATCGCCGTGTATAGATACCGGCGATCCTGCTTCTCCCAACGATCCCGACGCAAGCCGAGCAGATATGGGCGCCTATTATTACGGTGCTTCGCTGGGGATTGAAAATAATCAGTTCCCTGAAATCAAATTATATCCCAATCCGGCTACTGATTATGTCCATTTTATTCTCCCCGGCAATGAAGACTATGATATTGTGGTGTACGATGCTCTAGGCTCAATTGTCTACCCTTCGACTCCGCTCAGGATGACAATTGAGGGTAGTGTTTGCAGTATATACATCAGCCACCTTCAGCCCGGAATTTATTTTATTGAACTGCGGGGCAAGAAGATTTCGCGGGGAAGGTTTGTGAAGGAGTAGCTGCGATTTTAGATTGATGATTTTTTATTTTAGATTTTATATTTGAAATTAAATCTCAAATAATAAATTTCAAATATAAAATCTAAAATCCCTTAAGCTTTCAAAAACACATACTGCCCTTCCAGCACATCGAGTTTCATTTTTCCGCTTTTGGGTAAATCGCCGGCAATCATCTTCTTAGATAATTCATTGATGAGTTTACGCTGAATCAATCGTTTAATCGGACGTGCGCCCAACTGAGGATCGTAGCCTTCATCTGCCAATGCATCCACAGCTTCTTCCGTCCAGCTGAGATCAATATTGTTTTTTTCCAGCATTTCGGTAAGATCGCCCAGCTGAATTTCCACTACTTCTCTAATTTCTTCAAGTTTAAGCGGTTTAAACATTAGAATCTCATCCACTCGGTTCAGAAACTCAGGACGAATGGATTTACGCAGCAGCATAAACACTTCTTCCCTGCTCTTGCGGAACGTAGCTGAATCCTGACCTTCTTCCATATTATCGTAGTTCTCACGAATAATCTCAGAACCAATATTGCTGGTCATGATAATTACAGTATTACGAAAATTGGCTGTACGACCTTTATTATCAGTAAGCCGGCCTTCATCAAGCACCTGAAGCAGAATATTGAAAATATCGGGGTGGGCTTTTTCAATTTCATCGAGCAAAACAACACTGTAGGGCTTGCGGCGTACTGCTTCGGTTAACTGACCGCTTTCATCGTAACCCACATATCCGGGAGGCGCTCCGATAAGACGGGCAACAGAATGACGCTCCTGGTATTCGCTCATGTCGATGCGAACCATTGAGTTTTCGTCATTGAACATATATTCGGCAAGTGCACGTGCAAGTTCAGTTTTTCCAACACCGGTGGTTCCCAGAAATATGAACGATCCAATCGGACGTTTCTCATCACTGAGACCCGATCGGCTGCGGCGGATGGCATCAGACACTGCTTCAATGGCAGAGTTTTGTCCAACCACACGTTTATGCAATTCATCTTCGAGATGCAGAAGTTTCTCCTTTTCGCTCTGCATCATCCGGCTAAGCGGAATTCCGGTCCAGCGGCTTACCACCTCGGCAATCTGCTCTGAATCTACTTCCTCGTTTATCAGAGCACTTCCCTTATGAAATCTGTGTTTCTCATCTTCCATTTCAACGAGCCGGCGCTCGGTTTCCTTAATTTTTCCGTAGCGAAGTTCTGCCACCTTGCCGTAATCTCCTGCACGTTCGGCCTGCTCCGCTTCAAATTTATACTGTTCAATATTCTTTTTGGCTTCCTGTATTTTGTCCACCATTTCCTTTTCTTCCTTCCACTGAGCATACAATCCGTTGCGCTCTTCAGATAGCTTTGCAATATCTTCGTTAAGCTTCTGAAGTTTCGGTTCATCGTTTTCACGTTTTATGGCTTCGCGCTCAATTTCCAGCTGTCGGATTCTGCGCTCCAGCTCATCGAGTTCTTCGGGTACCGAGTTGATTTCCAGACGCAGTTTTGCAGCAGCTTCATCAATCAGGTCGATGGCTTTATCGGGCAGAAAACGGTCAGTAATGTAGCGGGTCGATAATTCCACGGCTGAAATAATCGCTTCATCCATAATTTGTACCTGGTGATGTGTTTCGTAGCGCTCTTTCAGTCCGCGTAAAATACTAATGGAATCAGCCATATCGGGTTCATCCACCAGAACGGTCTGAAAGCGGCGTTCGAGGGCCTTATCCTTTTCAAAATATTTTTGATATTCCTTGAGGGTAATTGCCCCAATAGCTCTAAGTTCTCCGCGTGCCAGCGCAGGTTTAAGAATATTGGCCGCATCCATAGCCGACTGATTTGCACCGGCACCCACAAGGGTGTGAATTTCATCAATAAAAAGAATGAGCTGACCATCGCTTGAGGTTACTTCCTTGATTACAGATTTTAGGCGTTCTTCAAACTCTCCCTGAAATTTTGCTCCGGCTATGAGAGCACCCATATCGAGCGAGAAACTAGTTTTATCCTTCAGGTTTTCAGGCACATCTCCATCCACTATCCTTTGTGCCATGCCTTCCACGATGGCTGTTTTGCCAACACCCGGCTCACCAATAAGAACGGGATTGTTTTTCTTCCTCCTGCTTA
>PKSX01000064.1 GCA_002869435.1 Marinilabiliales bacterium
TGCAATGTATGTAAGCTGGGAGAATACTACCATTGATGGCGACTCGCTTGCTACAGTTCGTGGATTCTACCTTGAAACTGTGAGCAATATTACCATTGACGGAAATATTATTCTTCTTCCCGATGTAAGTACATCCAATACCAGCATTTGTGGTATTTACGATGCCAGCGGAGTTGATACCAACACTGTAATCATCAACAATACAATAAATGATGGTTCATACGGAATGTACTTATATGGAAACAGCAGCACATACCAGCCCGGACTCATTGTAAGTAATAATAATGTGATGGATTTCGCTTATTACGGAATTTACACCTATTACTTAAATGACCCTGTATTCACAGACAACGTTATTGCAACTGACAGTAATACTTATACAACCATTTACGGTTTGCGAGTTTACTATGCTCAGGATGGCTTTACCATAACAGGAAACAATATTGCCATGGGTGATAATGAAAGCGGCTATGGTTTATACATGTACGGAGCTGACGGACTTGCTGCTAACCGAGGTTTGGTAGCCAACAACTTCATTTCATTTGAAGGACAGGGTGGTTCATCTACATCATACGCCCTATACAATAGTAGTTGCGATTACCTAGACATTGTGTTCAACAGTATTCACGTTTATGACACTTACACTTCATCCCGCGGATACTATGTTACAGGCGGTTCTAATATTACATTCCAGAATAATAATGTTGCCAATACAGGCGGCGGTTATGCAGTTTACTTCAGTACCACAACTGCGGTAACAAACTCCGACTATAATAACCTGTATTCAAGTGGAACCACCCTTGGATATTACGGTGGTGCACAGGCTAACCTTGCTGCATGGCAGTCTGCAAGTTCAGATGATGCCAACTCATACAGTCTGGATCCGTTATTCCTGAGTAATACCGACCTTCACATATTCCTGGGAAGTCTCGACGGAAAAGCAACTCCGTTTGCAGGTGTTACAACAGACATAGACGGTGACCCGAGAAATGCTACAACACCTGATATAGGTGCTGATGAGTTCGATGGAATGCCATACGATCTGGCAATGACTTCCATTGTGAAACCAACAAACGACTTTGGTTATACTTCAGACAGTGATACTGTTAAGGTCTATATCACAAATTATGGCGCAAATGATGCCAGTGGATTTACAGTAAGTTATTCTGTTGATGGAATCACCATTGCTACAGAGAATTATTCAGGAACACTGGTCTCAGGAACCATAGATTCTCTTGAGTTTAGCACATACTTTACACCCAATGCCGGACCTAATGACATTTGTGCATGGGTTGAACTTACCGGTGACGGCGACAACAGTAATGACACTGCATGTACTACATACAAAGGTGTACCAACATTAAATGTAAGCTATTTTGACGATTATGAAACCAACGACTATTTTGGAGCAAATACTGTATACGGCGGATGGGAGTTTGGAACTCCTGCCGGAACTGTAATTAATGCAGCATATAGTCCTTCCACTGCATGGGTAACAAATCTTGACGGTGCATATGATTTCAATATGAATCATGAGCTCTATACACCAAAATTCGACTTTGTAGGTATTTACAATGCCGAACTTAGGTTCTATCATCAGTATGACATCGAAACTGGTGACATTGGATACATAGAATACTCAAATAATAATGGTATCTCATGGAACCCTCTAGGTGTTCTGAATGATCCGACCGGTACCAACTGGTATGGTTCAAGTCTTGGAAGCATTAACGGCTGGAACGGAACTTCAAGCGGTTGGGAATACTCATCAATTGATCTCTCGGCATTCAATAACTCTCCTTTCCCTGTTCAGTTCAGATTTGTTTTCTACAGTGATTTCAGCGGAATAAACGGAGAAGGATGGGCCATTGATAATTTCGAGATCTTTGTTCCCGTTCCTGATTACGATTGTGGTGTAACTTCAATTATTTCACCTGCCAGCATGATGACACCGGGAAGCCCCGAGACCATTACGCTCAGAATTGAAAACTTTGGAGCCAACACACTTACCAGTATTCCGGTCGTATTCACAGTAAATACCGGACAACCTCCAATTACAGCAACATGGACAGGTACATTGCTCTCAGGCGACTCAGTTGATTTCACACTAGGGTCATCATACACCCCTGTTGCAGTAAGTTCCATCGGCATTTGTGCATATACAGATCTGGCAAATGACCTTATCTATTTCAATGACACTACTTGCATTACACTGCCAACCAATGTGGGTATTGAAGAAGCCAACGCGCTCAACAATATTCAGCTGAATCCTAACCCAGCGAATGAGTTTACTATTCTTGAATTTAACACAGTAATCAGCGGCAATGCTCTGATTAGCATCAGAACAGTGGACGGCAAACTGGTTCAGGCTCAGGAAGTATTCATTAGCAGTGGTGAAAATGCCTTCAGAATTAACACCGAATCACTTGCAGCCGGAATATATATCTGGCGCATCAATAACAACGATGTTTCTGAAGAAGGTAAACTGGTTATCGTAAGATGATGATAAACCTAACATAAAAAAAGAGGCTCTCAGTTGAGAGCCTCTTTTTTTTATTCTGCTTTTTCGGTATGCCGCAAGTGCCTTCCGTCAAGCACAAAATAATCGTGAACCATTTCAATTTTACTTAGCTTATTTCTGCTTTGCAACGCATCTTTCACATTACCCGATAAGTGCAAAACACAGGAATCAGGAATATATATCTGATAACTCACATCATATATAGTATGATTATGTTGCAGGAAAGGATCCCATGACAGAAACACAGATGAAGAATCAAGTTCAAAAACACGCTCATCTATAATAAAGTCAGAAGCCCCTCCCCGTTTTTCAGCTATAGCCACTACCCTCATTACTGAATCATTATCATTCTCCATAAAACTGATTTTCGGATATCTGTAAATCAATAAACCGGAATCATTTTTAGTGAATAAAAACGTTCCATGCTGTTCTGCATCGTTTAATGCATTTTCATTCAATTCCTCAGCTTTTAGATCAATATAAAGCTCATGTGAGTTAATTTCAGTCTTGTTCTCTTTTGAGTCCGTATCGGTTTTAGAATAATGTATAGCATGCAGAGTTGCAGAGGCCATAAGCAATGTTAAAGACAATAGCCAGGCACTAATACTAACTCTCGACACAATCCTGTTTTTTAGTCTGAGGCGGAATGCCAGCAAAATACCGCCCATCATCATTCTCAATAAAGGAATCATAATCACTCCGATAAATCCGATAAGAGTTAACCATGCCCATATATCACTTACTGCGAATTCGAAAAGCATGTTGGTGAAGCTGGCTTCAGAAAATGGACTAAAATTTATATGTGGCCATATATTGGTGAAAATGGCAAAGAGAAAAACCAGAGAAAAATATACGGTGAAAATTATCAGGGCTATTCCAAAAACAATCAGGAAAAACTGCCAGCCCCGGCCAAAAACTTCAGAAACGAACTGTGCGCCCTGTTCCGTTTTTTCATTGACTTTAGATGCAGCCTTCCTGGTGGACTTTTTTCCCTTGTTTCTCCACCCCTTTATATTATCTTTCACATGCTGAAACTCCCGCTCAATATTCTTTTTCAGATTGGAAGCTGTTACTTTCTCTCCACGCATTTGCAAACGTTCACTCGCAGTTCTCGCTTCAGGAACAATGAGCCAGAGAATGAAATAAATAAATATGCCTGAACCACCTACTAAGGTAAGGAATATGAATCCCAATCTGATCCATAACGGATCAATATTAAAGAATGCGGCCATCCCAGCCGAAACTCCTCCTATAAGACGATTATCTGGATCACGAAAAAGCCTGCGACTTCCCCGCTCCTCTTCATCATTATCATCTTCTTTTTTCTTCTCACCACCGGGTGCGTGCTCTTCTATTACCTCCGGATCACCCATTTCTGAGATGGCATATTCAACGTCATCAAGGGTGATTACTTTCTTGCTTTCGCTCAGTCGCTCATGAAGTAATTCAGCCATTCTGATTTCAATATCCTTCATCACTTCCTCTGGATCATTACCCAGATCAAGATGGTCGCGCAATACATCCAGATATAATGAAAGACGTTCGTAGGCATCCTCATCAATATTGAAAAGCATATAGCCTATGTTTACTGAAAAGTTCTTTTTCATTGTATTATGATTTTATTGTTTTACGATGTTTTGTTTTAAAATACCGTTGACAGAAGCCACCAACTCCATCCAATTACTCTTAAGTTTCTCGAGATATTGCTCACCTTCACCGGTGCAACGGTAGTATTTTCGTGGCGGTCCACTTGCACTTTCTTCCCAGTAATACTCCAGCAATTCATCATCCTTCAGTCTGTTTAGTAATGGATATAGAGTTCCCTCTACGACAAGCAATGATGCATCTTTAAGTTCTCTGAGCAGATCCCCTGTGTATTTCGGATCATCGAGGGTTAGGTGCAAAACACACATTTCTATCACCCCCTTCCTCAACTGTATACTGTTCTTTTCTGCTTTCATATTATTTGATTTGATGGGACAAATATAAAATTAATTTTAGTACTATGCTATACATGGTACTATGTTTTAACTATTATTTTAGAAATAAAAATAGGGCTTCCTATCAGAAAGCCCTATCTCAGTATTATTAAAAACCTAATTATCAGGAAGTTGCTCTTTGAGACGTTCAGCTTCCATTTTTCTCAGATTTAATTCATTTATATAATGACGCTCTTTTTTAATACCAAACTGTGAATAGGCTTTTTCTGCCCATTCAAGAGCTATATCCAAACGCCCTTCCATTTCAGATGCAAGCGCCATATTGTGGCACGCACGACCTGCTGCTTTAGGATCGGAGCTTTTGGCTACATCAGTCCAGATTTGAACTGCACCTTTCCAGTTATTCACTTTCACAAAAGCCTTGGCTCTTTTAAAGCGATCATCACCTTTGGTATAGTAGTATCTTTGCACACGCACCCAGTTGGGGCTAATACGAATTCCCATCATTTCACCAGCAAAATAGCCTGCATCATTCACAGCCGAACGTTTTGAAGGAAGATCATGTAGTGCAGCATCAGGGTTTGGTCCCACTCCGCTCCATGCTTTTTCATCATAAAAAACATTCTGATCAATAATTTTCTTTGTAACATTATCATATATTCGCCACCCCGCATTTACCCGAATATTGAGATCCGCAAGAAACTCTGTAACTATTCTTGTTTCACCGTCAATGGTTCTTTCGACCTCACGTGAGCTTTTTCTCAGACGAATATCTGAGTCGAACGTTTCCAGAGAAACAATCGCATCAACATTGTATTTCTTACACAGGCGATCAACTTCAGCCCAGCTTAAAGGGGTTGGAAACTCTTTGGTACCGGTTCCGCGCATGTCCTCACCATCCATTAATATAGCTTTAAAGCGTGGATTGGTGTTCACCTTAAAAGACAAACCCTTACATACGTTATATGACCCCTGACGGTCTGCAGCAATAGATTCACCGGTGAAAAAACCTTCCAGAAAGTTTTGCCATCCCTCACCTTTAGCAGGCAAACTTCTGTTCAGCACACCAATAGTCTGAATATGCTGGGGAATGGTAATTTCTGCAGGAACAAGTACATTTGTATATACACTGGATGTTTTACAGCCCGGCAAAACAATTCCAAGTATAATGGCTAAAAGAAGAATATATTTTTTCATAACAATAAGTTTTTACACTATCAAAAGCTAAAATTATACCAAATACCCAAGCTAAAAAAACAATTTAACATAAGAATTAACAAAATGTTCATCCATATCTATAAAAAACTCATTGGTTTTTAGATGATTTTTAATAGATAAGAAATCGTGAAATACGTTTTTAAAATCCATTGTAAGGATCTCGCGAATACCATTATCCCTAGATTCTGAGGACAATTTAGCCAGAAGAATTTTACCCTTTTCAACAGAAAGAAATACCTGAATTGGAACCATATTATAATAATTCAACTTTTCGAGAAAATACTTTGGATTATATGCGAAATTCCATTCAGTGGTCCGATATTTCTGTTCAGCAAGGTTATCAGCAGAATTAATTTGTTCGGAAGTCAATTCAGATTTTGTGGCCGACAATGTATGTAATAACCAGTTCTCGAATTTCTGAATAAAGCTATCGATATTTACACCATCAAGGTAGTCTTTTATATTGCAAACAACGCTTCGAACAGACTTACTTGATTTGTCTTTATAAGACAAAAGATCAACTTTAAGAGTATTCTGCAAAACATCTAAATCACTGTCGAACAAAAGAGTTCCATGATGAAGAACCCTGTTTTTGTGTACGTGCTCAGCATTCCCGCTAATCTTCTTCCCATCCAGCAACAGTTCATTTCTTTTACCAAATGAAACCGGTAGTGACAAAGATTCTAAAAACTGTAAGACTGGTGCAGTATATTTTCTGAAATCTACTTTATTATTGCCGGGAGCATTCAGGATGAAGGAGAAATTAATATTTCCATAATCGTGATATACGGTTCCCCCTCCGCTAATTCTTCTGATCAGCGGAATATTTTTCTCAATAACCTCATAATAATTCACCTCTGCCAATGAATTCTGATGCTTACCAACGATAACTGAAGGTGAATTTACATATAGCAGTACAAACTCCTCATTCGTGTCTTTAAGAAGAGTTTCTTCAAATGCAAGATTCAAAGCGGCATTATAATATGGAGAGCGAAAAAACTTCATATTAAAAAAAAAGCCGGTAAAAAATACCGGCTTTAGAAAAACAAAGATATTAATTATCGAGCAATACTAAGGCGAAGATTATACATCTCGGCACCAATCTGAACCTGAACGACATACATGCCATTGGCTAGATCAGATGTATTTAAATTAACATCATTAGATCCTTTATTAACATAAGTGCTTGAGGCATATACCTTCTCACCAATTGTATTGTAAATTACAATCATAGCATCTGATGATGAATTAGACTGAATCTTCAGTGTTGTAGCATCATTAGCCGGATTTGGGAAGAGGTTCAATACATTAACCACGTCGTTTTCAACAATAGCAGCTCCTGCATCAATATTTATGTCATCAAGGAAAAGGTTATTTCCGTAATTACTGGTTGAACGGAAACGAAGCATTACATCATCGGATCCATCATAAGTTGTCAGATCAACAACTTCAAGGCGCCAGTGTGATGATAAAGGAGTGGAATAGTTTGAAGTTGAAGCTGTAGTAGTAGCAAGACTCGAACCGGCTTTTGTCCATACCTGTGTCCATGTGCTACCACAGTCAGTTGATACATCCACCTGAAGTCTATCATTCTCAGAAGTATACTGACGATATGCAACATAGAAAGTCAGTGCCATATTTGACATACCGGTAAAATCAAGAGGAGAAATCATCAGGTCATCTTTCTGACCTGAACTGATTGAATAGAAGTTAATGAATGCAGAGCCACCGGCATTATGACCTGCACTACTACGTATCCAGTTTTTACCATCTCCATCTGCATCCACTGCAACCATATTGGTTGGAGGGAATGTTGTAGAAGCAAAATCCTGCGTTAACGGAGCAGCACCTGATGCACCAAAAACTGCAAAAGCAACAATACTTGAGTCATTCATTACATTCATATCTGATGACGAGTTAGGGTCAACTGTTTTAGCAATGAAATTGGCTGATCCGTTTACGGCGGTTACTACAGCAGGCAGAATTACATCAACATCTGCACCTGTGAGCAATGAACCGGTCCAGTTATAAGTAGCAGGTGTTTCACCTTCTACATAATAAACTATATCAACACTCTCAAGGGTATCCAGTCCATAGTTTTTCAGATTAACTGTCGGAATAAATGAATCAATACAGGTATATTCAGGAACATTTGATACACTTGCAATTCCTGCATCGAGTGCCGGAGGTGGAAAATAATCTCCATGAGCAGTGTAAACTTCCTGCTGTGATTCAGTAACAAAAGCTATCATTTCACAATTGGCCAGTTCAACCGGAATACCATAATAATCGGCAGGAACTGTAAATACAAATGTAGAATCCCAGAAAGTACCAGCTGTTGTTTGAGTTAATGCAATACCCCACTGACCGGTAATCAGTTCACGAAGCATGTGCATATGCCAGTACATTCCATCAGAAGGATCAATCATTGATGGGTTATAAGTTGACGCTCCTGACTGAGGGCCTTTAATCCAATCCTGAATGATAGCCAGGTTCAGATAATTTGTAGATTGTGCACTATTGCTGGTATAATAAACTTCTACCAAAACGGTCGCCTGACGTGTGGCATAATCTACATCGGCATCCACAGCTACATTTACGCATGAAGTTTCACCAAGAACTACAGCTGCAGCATCGTCCCAGTAACTCCTGCTCATAGCAGTTCCGCTGCCCTGTGACCATGAAGCAAATAAATGGCGATTAACAGTACCTGCAGGGTAACCAGTTAGACCGGATTGTCCGGCAATGGCATCACCCCATGGGGTTCTGAAATCAGGTTCACCTGCACTGGGAGTAGCATATCCACCCTGGTGAATATTAATAGCCCAAGCATCACCCGGATTGGCATTAAGAATCGCCTGTGCTTTTACGTGTCCGTCAGGACAGTAGCCACAGTGAATTCCTGTAAACTCTTCAATAAGGACATTTTTATCCTCAACTGAAGTACTTACAATGGTTTGGCTGAATGCAAACATTGTACACGCAATGAAAAAAACAGAAAGAAAAATTCTCATAAGTTTATGTTTTGATTTATACTTGCAAATATATGGATAATTCAATCCATAGTTTTTTGATTTTAAGGTAGACAATATCGTTTTATATAAGTTGCATCTGATTTTTGATCAAATTCAACTTTCTCAACCTCAAATATACTCATTTTTTCTTTTGAAACCTTTCTACAATACATGAAACCATTGCATCGCCTGTTACATTTGTCATGGTTCTGCACATATCAAGAAACCTGTCAACACCCAGTATCAGAGCAAGTCCTTCAGCGGGAATTCCGACAGATGAAAGCACAACTATCATCATCACAATACTTCCGCCGGGTATTGCGGGTGATCCAATAGAAGCAAGCAAAGCAGTAAACAAAATAGTCAGCTGTGCAGCCATACTCAGATCAATCTGATAAATCTGAGCTATAAAAACTGCAGAAACAGCCTGATACAAACTTGTCCCATCCATATTCACCGTCATTCCAAGTGGAAGCACAAATCCGCTAACCTCTTCAGAAACATCCAGTTTATTTCGTACCTGCAATGTAGTTAATGGTAGTGTGGCAGCACTTGAACTGGTTGAGAAAGCAAGTAGCTGCGCAGGAAATATACCACGCAAGAATTTAAATGGTTTCATTCCTGTTATCAGATAATTCAGCAACGGGTAAATAAAAAGAATCAGTAAGAAAAGTCCTCCAAGTACAACCAGTACATATTTTCCCATACCAATAAAAACTCCTTTATTGGCACCAAATGATACAATCACAGTTCCTAAAAGTGCAAATACTCCAATCGGAGCTATTTTCATAACCATGAAAATCAATTTTATGAAGACTTCAGAAAGTTCATCAAAAAATGAAGTTAGTACAGGTCGTTTTTTTGCCGGAATCGATAAAAGAGCTATACCAAGTAAGACAGATGCCACAATGATTTGTAGCATTGCCGAATTATTGGAAGCACTTAGAAAAAAATTCTCGGGCACCATATCTACCAGATACTGAAGTGGCCCGGTTTCTTTTTCGTTTTGCTCACCTACCAATTGTGTAATTCTTTCATTCTGTTCTTTAATTTCAACACCTGCAAGGTCATCTCCCGGTCTTACAATATTTGCTGCGCCAAGTCCAATTGTAATTGCCACAGCCGTGGTTACCAAATATATAACAAGTGTTTTCCATGCAATACCGGCGAAATTGTCAACATTTTTTAGCGAAACAATACCTGATATTATAGAAGTAACAACAAGCGGAACAGCTATAAATTTAAGCAGCCTGAGAAAAATATCACCCATAGGGGCCACCCAGTCCATATGGTACTTGTCTATTCCCTGTTCGACAACAAAAAGACCCCAAACAGCTCCTAAGACCATGAAAATCAAAATCCATACATACAAGGGCCATTTNATTTAAAAATTGTCAGTAATTGTTTCTTCTTTGACATAAAAGTTCCGTATTTTGTCCGAAATTGCGAAAAAAATTTGACTTAAGCTTGAATTTTTCGTATTTTTAATTGATATTTGCACAAAACTAAATATTATGAAATATATATTTATCAATTTGATATTTTTCTTTGCAGGACTGGGTGTAACACTTGCGCAGAATTTATCACTTTCCGATTTATCGGGAGCCCTTAATAACGGTGATTATGTATATGTTTACGGAGATTCCGGGATGTATACTCTGATGCAATCACATTTTGAGGTACACAATAACGGTAGTTCTTCTATTGATGTACGGGTAAAGAAAACTCAAATTTCTATTGTCCCCGGATCTATGAACACATTCTGCTGGGGAGCCTGTTATGACTCATCAGTATATATTTCAGGAGATATCATTGCTATTGCTGCCGGCGGAACAAACCAGCACGATTTCAGCGGTGATTATTTTCCAAAAGGACATTTAGGAGCCAGCACCATCATGTATACCTTTTATGATAATTCGAACCCCAATGACTCGGTTTGTGTGAACGTGGTTTACACTGCAACTGCTGTTGGAATTGAAGAAAACTCACCTATGGTTGAATTTTCAAACGCATATCCCAACCCGGCCAGTTCTATGGTGCATTTCAACTACACACTCAATCATGGTTCATATGATGCTGCAATAATTGTAAGCGACCTGCTTGGCGGTGAAGCCATCCGTCAGACTGTTCCAGTAAACGGAAGTCAAATCAGTCTGGATGTATCTGCGCTTACTTCAGGAGTATACTTCTACTCACTGCACATCAACGGGGAACCGCAATTCACAAGGAAACTGATTGTAAAACACTAAAAAAAAAGCTGCCGGAAGGCAGCTTTTTTTATGTCAAGTTGTTTGGATTAGATTCCAAAACTTTGTTTAATCTCATCTACCTTATCTAATTTTTCCCAGGTAAACAATTCTACTTGTACAGATTTTGATCCCTGATATGGAGATTCAAACTTTTTCTCTACCACACGTGGTGAGCGTCCAAAATGGCCATAAGCAGCAGTCTCTCTGTAAATCGGGTTACGCAATTTCAAACGACTCTCAATAGCGGCAGGCTTAAGATCAAAAATCTCTTTTATTTTCACTGCTATCTGAGAATCAGAATAATCAACATTGGCTGTACCATATGTATTTGCATAAACACCTACGGGCTCAGCCACACCAATGGCATAGGCCAGCTGAATCAACACCTCGTCTGCAACACCGGCAGCAACCAGGTTTTTGGCAATATGACGGGAAGCATATGCAGCAGAACGATCAACTTTTGAAGGATCTTTTCCACTAAATGCACCACCACCATGGGCTCCTTTTCCACCATAGGTGTCAACAATAATCTTTCTGCCTGTAAGTCCGGTGTCTCCATGAGGTCCACCAATTACAAACTTCCCGGTTGGATTAACATGAAGAGTGTAGTCACCTTTAAATAATGACTGAATACGTTCGGGCAGATCATTTTTAACGCGTGGCAGAAGAATATTCTGAACATCATCTTTTATACGCTGAAGCATTTGCTGCTCATTTGGATCAAAATCATCGTGCTGTGTTGAAACCACAATTGTGTCAATACGCTGAGGAGTATTATCATCGGCATATTCAATGGTAACCTGTGATTTTGAATCGGGACGCAGATACAGCATATCACGACCTTCACGGCGAATATCGGCAAGTACCTGAAGAATACGATGCGACAAATCGAGAGCCAAAGGCATGTAATCGTCGGTGTCTTTACAGGCATAACCAAACATCATACCCTGATCACCGGCTCCCTGCTCTTTATGCAAACCTTCACCTTCCACAACGCCCTGATTGATATCTGGAGATTGCTCATGAATGGCTGAAAGAACACCGCAGGAATTACCATCGAACTGATATTCGCTTTTGGTATAACCAATTTCATTTACTACACGGCGGGCAACATCCTGCACATCTACGTATGCTTTTGATTTCACTTCACCGGCTACTACTACTTGGCCGGTTGTGACTAATGTTTCGCAGGCCACTTTCGATTTTGTATCAAATGCCAGAAATTCATCTAATATGGCATCAGAAATCTGATCAGAAACCTTATCCGGATGTCCCTCGGATACAGATTCTGAGGTAAAATAATAACTCATGTTTCATTAATTAAGTTGAACAAAACGAATCAGAAGGACCTTGAAAGATTGGGGAAAAGTGCTACTGGTTTAGCATTTTTTTACGTGGTTGCAATCAATCAAATCTTTCCAACACCACAAAAGTATGAAATTATTTTGTAAGACGCTGAAATAATTCTTCAATACTGTGCTTCTCTTTGCTGAGACTTAAAACTGTATTGTCGTTTTTCACAGCAAAGTCAAAAATGGCTTTTCGTACATCTCCATCAGGCTCAACCTCAATCTTCCAGGTATTCTTCCCCTCTGAGTACAGGTTTTTCACGCCACTTATTTTCCGAATAGATTCTTTTGAAACCGATTTTTCGAATTCCACCAAAATGATCTCCGGACCGGTAAATAATTTATTGAGATTTGAAGTTTTATCGTCGGCAACAATTTTACCTTTATCTATAATAATAACGCGGCTACAAATAGCTTCCACCTCCTGCATTATATGTGTAGAAAGCAAAACCGTCTTCTTTTTCCCGGCATTTTTAATAAGCTCTCTGATTTCAATAATCTGGTTTGGATCAAGACCACTGGTAGGCTCATCGAGAATAAGCACATCCGGGTCATGAATAAGAGCCTGTGCCAAACCCACTCTTTGTTTATAGCCTTTTGAAAGCGCCCCTATCTTTTTCTTCATTTCAACCTGCAACCCTGTCAACTCAATCATTTCAGCTACTCGTTCCTTCTTGTTCTTAATACCATGAATACCTGCAATAAAATAGAGAAACTCCTTTACATGCATATCATAATACAGTGGATTGCTCTCAGGCAGATATCCAATAGATTTGCGTACATCCATGCTTTGGGTTGCAATATCGAAACCATCAATAGAAGCATTACCATTAGTAGGCGGCAGATAGCAAGTAATAATTTTCATTAAAGTAGACTTACCTGCTCCGTTTGGTCCCAGAAGACCAACAATTTCACCCTTATCAATATCGATGGATACATTGTCGAGTGCACGCTGTGTGCCGTATATCTTAGTGAGATTTTCAACCTTTACTGACATAATAGATTTGCTTTGATGCAAAAATACAGTTTTATTTGATGTGCTGATGAGCTGTTTTGGTGATTTGCTAATGAAATTACTGATATTGTACTCCTCTAATTCAAAAATCATCAATCATATATCAGAAATCAGAATTCAATTACCTTTGTAAAAAAAAGCAGTGAAGATTCTGGTCATCAGCAATTACAGAGGAAAGGTTTCATCAAGGCCCGAGGCAGAAGCCATGCTGGCACTGGCAAAAATGGGTGTAAATTTAACAATCATGACCTTTGAAGATGCAGAGTATGCCACTGAGTTTAAAAAAGCCGGAATAAGGGTTATTGATTTTTATACCGACAAGAGATTGGACAAAAAAGACATTGCTTTCATCAGAAATGAACTCAAAAAAGGAAAGTACGACATCGTACATCTTTTCTACGGAAAAGCCATTGTAAATGGGATACGTGCAGCAAGAGGACTTCCTGTAAAAGTAGTTTTGTATCGTGGTTATCTGGGGCATATAAACTGGTGGGATCCAATTGCCTATTTCAAATTCTTACATCCGAGAGTAGACAAAATCTGGTGCATTGCACAGGGTGTTGCCGATTATGTAAACAGACAAACCATTTTCACCAAAAAGAAAGCCGTTTGCATACATAAGGGGCACCATCCGTCGTGGTATGAGGGTATTGAAAAAGCCGATCTGAGTGAATTTAATATTCCTCAGAATGCATTTGTGGCAAGTATCATTGCCAATACTCGCCCGATGAAAGGCATTCCCTACCTTATTAAAGCTACTTATGATATTCCCAAAGAAATTCCGTTCTACCTTTTATTAATAGGCAAAGGACTAGACACAGAGGAAGTAAAAAAACTGGTACAGAAAAGCCCGCATAAAGACAGAATTATCTTCACCGGTTTCAGGGATGATGCCCGCAGCATTGTAAAAGCTACCGATGTATATGTTTTATCATCATTATTTGGTGAAGCCACTAATAAGTCAGTAATTGAGGCCATGAGTGTGGGTGTGGCCCCTGTGATAACAGATATAGAAGGAAATAAAGGACTTGTTATCGACGGAGAATGCGGAATTGTGGTTCCGAAGGCCAACTCAAAGGCTATTGCCGATGCACTGATAAAATTATATGAGAATCCTGATCTCAGGAAAAAATTTGCCGAGGCAGCGCCCAGCCATATTGCTGAGAATTTCAGCACTGAAAAAACAGCGAAGGAGCTAAAGGAGTTTTATGAAAATATGCTGAAATAATTATTTTCCTTTACGCAAATTGAAAATTCCCGGACCACGTGTATGATTTCTGAAAACTCCATCAGAAACTGCCCGTATATCTTCAATGGTATAAAATGCTCCCGGATTATACTGATTTACAGCATCAATAAATGAAGGAAGATCTTTTCGCTTTATTATTGACAGAAGTATTTTTACCGGATCTCCTTTTGAACCGGATGCATCAATGCTGGTCAGTCCGAAATTATGGGCACTCAAATATTCTGCCAACTCGGCCGTGTCTTTTTTTGGAATAAGTCTGATAACAACAGTTCCCATTGACAATTTCTCATCTATACGCATACCGAGATAATTCCCAACTGCAAAGCCGGCCCCATAAGCAAAAATGGCAATCCAGTTGCTCAAATCGTTTATAATCTGGCCTGCAGCAAGTAACCAGATGGTCACTTCAAAAAATCCCATAATCGGAGCCCAGAGCTTGAATCCACGGGCCAGAAAGATAAGTCTGAGTGAACCAACGGTCTGGTCGGCAATACGTGCCAGAAATATTAAAAGCGGTAAAATCACAAACTCGTTCCAGGGAAAATCCATGACTGAATGTTTTTGCAAAGGTACGAAGTGAGAATTGAAATTGTAAATTTTAAGTTTTTGAATTTTGTATATTTGAAATCTTTACAAAGCTCCGCATATAAAATCCTGATTATGAAAATACTCCTCTTATTCTCTATTTCATTTATTGTAAGTTTCACGCAAGTTTCAGCACAGCTGAACTGGGAAAAATACATCAATAATCCTGTTATAACCAATGGGCCTGCATTTTACGATGCAGTTGCTGTGGGACAGCCCTCAGTAATTATGGTTGATGATACGTTTAGATTGTATTATTCGGCAGTGGGAGGAGATATGAAATCGCGGATTGGCTATGCATGGTCGCCCGATGGAATCAATTGGACCAAGCACAGCGACATGGTTATCAATACCGGTTACCCTGGTGAATGGGATTCGGAATGGCTGGATACGCCGGAAATTGTGAAAGTGGACAGTGGCTATTTATGCTATTTCTATGGCGATTCAATTGGTTACGACACACTGAACGACTTAAATGGTGTTACACATTCTGCCATTGGAGTTGCTTTCTCACCGGATGGAATTAACTGGACGAAAAGTCCGGCCAACCCAATCTTTACAAAAGGTAATATGGGTGAATGGGATGGAACCTGGATAGAGTCTCCGGCAGTGATTCGCGATGAAAACACCGGCGAACTCATGATGTGGTATAACGGTGTTGACACTGCCACATGGAAAATTCAAATCGGACTGGCTACATCTCCGGATGGAATTAATTGGACCAAATATGCCGGAAATCCCGTATTACAACATGGGAACTGGGGCGAATACGATGATTCGTGGCTGGGAACACCTGCAGTAATATTTAAAAACAATCATTATGAAATGTGGTATTCTGCAACTTCCTCAAATGATTATAATATTGCAACGTATTCGTTTGATACCATAAGTATTTGTTTTGCCTACAGCGATGACGGGATACAGTGGAACAAACACCCGCAAAACCCGCTTTTCAACACCGGCACGGCACCTTACGATTCCTTGCTTGAGCATGGCGGTCCCTGGGCTCCCGACGTAGTGTATATTCCCGACTCAAGCACTTATTATTTATGGTACGAGGCAGCCGGCGGTTTTTTACTGGCCACTTCAGACAGTGATTTTGTGTATGTTGGAGATAAAGAATTTAATACAAAAAACCCGGTTACTGTATTCCCAAATCCGGCTAGTGGTATGCTCAACATTGAAACTAATGAAAAGCACAATAACGAGTGGAGTTTTATTTTGTATGATCTTTTCGGAAGAGTAGTTTTTGCTAAAGATAATATTGCAAACCCGAAATTTTCCTTTGAAACAGGATGGCTTGAACCCGGAACATACATTATTTGCGTACAACTTTTAGATGGTTTGACTGTGATTGAAAAAATAATAATTAGGTGATGTATAAAACAAAAAAGCCGGCAATTAAGCCGGCTTCGAGAAAAAAATGAACAAAGCTTACAATTTTATCTTTTTCTCAATTTCTTCCACATAAACTCTAAAGTGTTTATCGGTTTCGATGAGATTATTTACCGTACGAACCGCATGCAGTACTGTTGCGTGGTCTTTACCACCAATCTCTGAACCAATACTCGCCAGCGACGCCTTGGTCATATTCTTGGCAAAGTACATGGCCAGCTGGCGTGCCTGAACGATCTCGCGCTTACGTGTAGTACTGTGCATCTGATCAATGGTGATATTGAAATAATCACAAACAATTTTCTGAATATAATCGATGCTGATCTCACGACGTGAATTGCGCACATACTGATCGATCATATTTCTGGCCAAATCGATGGTGATGGGTTTCTTATTGAACGAAGAATGTGCAATAAGTGAAATAAGTGCACCCTCGAGCTCACGGATGTTTGTATCGATACTATATGCAAGATATTCTATCACGTCAGACGGCATTTCAATTCCATCCTTGTGCAGTTTCTTGTTGATTATTGCAATACGGGTTTCCGTATCGGGCACCTGCAGATCTGCAGCCAAACCCCATTTGAAACGCGACAGCAATCTCGGCTCAATATCCTCAAGTTCTACCGGAGGTTTATCCGAGGTAAGAATAATCTGATTCCCTTTCTGATGAAGAGTATTGAAGATCTGAAAGAAAACATCCTGAGTCTTTGGCTTTTTGGCCAGACTGTGAATATCGTCCATAATCAGCACATCGATCATCTGATAGAAATGCACAAAATCGTTTGTGGTTCCTTCTTTAACCGCATCGATAAACTGATTGAGGAATTCCTGAGTCTGCACATAAAGCACTGTTTTTTCAGGAAAGTTATTCTTTACTTCAATCCCAACTGCATGAGAAAGATGAGTTTTACCCAAACCGCCGTCGCTGTATATAAACAGAGGATTAAAAGATGTTTTACCCGGATTTTTCCCAATAGCCAGCCCGGCAGAACGGGCAAGTCTGTTACAATCTCCTTCCACAAAATTTTCGAAACTCAAACTTTCTACCAGCTGAGAATTCACTTTGATTTTTTTCAGCCCTGGAATAACAAAAGGATTTGGAATTTCACGTGAAGTGCCGTGATTGATATCAATCGGCATAGAGATGGCAGGGTTACGCAATGATTTACGATCGCCCGAAGGGAGGTTAACGGATAAAGAATCTTTTGAATCGGAAGCATCTACCAGGATACGATATTCCAGTTTGCCGTCAGGTCCCAGTTCCTTTCTTATAGTGCGCTTAAGGAGATCAATATAATGCTCCTCCAGCCACTCATAATAAAAATTGCTGGGCACCTGAATGGTAAGAATATTTCCATCGAGTTGCAAAGGTTTAATTGGCGTAAACCAAGTCTTAAAACTTTGATCCTCGATGTTATCCTTGATAACCTTCAGGCAGTTGTTCCATACATTTTCAATGTCTTTTCCCATTCAAATTAATGATTCTGAATAGTTATATAATTTCTTATTTTGTCACTCTCAATTAGTTAAGCATGTAAAAAAACTCTATAATTGAGTTGTATCTGTCGTCGAAAATTGAGCAAACAAAGTTGAGAAAAAAAAGTTTAAAAAAAAATTTTTTTATGCTTGATTTTTAAATATTTTTGTTGTATGGGAATCGACAAAAATTAAAGATCCCGACTTTGTGAAATAACAGTCAAGACGCGTCATTCTCACACCAGCATAGGCATTCTGAGTTATCAACACTCCTTGTTTATCACTATTATAAATAGTGACCGGATTTTTCAACAAGGTATGCGAATGACCACCCAGAATAATATCGATATTTTTACTTTGTTTCGCCAGCTCAAAATCGCCAAGCAGATCACCATATGTTTTAAAACCAAGATGCGATATGCAAACCACCAGATCGCATTTTTTTTCTTTTTTCAATTTATAAGCCATCTCAGCTGCCTTAATCGCAGGCTCAGAATACCCGGTATTACCAAATTGCATTGATCCAATCAATCCATAAGGCTTCACTCCAAGACCAAAAACTCCAATTCTGGTCCCATCCCTTTCATACACTTTATACTCACTCACCCTCTCTTTTATTCCGGGATATTTAAAATGATAATTCGATGAAATAAAATCGAAATCAGCATGCTTCATAGCTTCGGCCAGCCCATCCAGTCCGGAGTCGAACTCATGGTTACCAATAGTAGCTGCGGTATAACCCATCTCGCTCATCAGTTTCATTTCCACCTCGCCATGATACATATTATAGTAAGGTGTGCCCTGAAAGATATCACCTGAATCGAACACCATGGTTGGATGACCTTCCGATCTCACTTTCTTAATAAATGCAGATCTTACAGCATAGCCACCCATACCCGGAAAACGATGGTGAGTCTTTGGCAATGGTTCAATCTGACTATGGGTATCATTTGAATGTAGTATCACCAACCTTTTCAACCCAGCCAGTGATTTAGGTCTGGCAATTTTTGGTAATGCCAGCAAAAGCCCGCCGGCAGCAATGGTTTTCAAAAAATCGCGCCGGCTACTCATATCTAATCCTCCCGTCTTTTTCAGGGTTGGCTGTTTGTGCATTTGCCGTCATGGCTTTGAAATAATCAATAATAACATCACGAACCAATAGCCCGGTATGAATATATCCAGTATTTTTATCGAACCCCGACATATCATCACCACCATCTGCAAGATAATCAGAAGTTATTACATAATAATCCAGATTTTCATCGTATTCATTACCGTTGAAATATACCGCTCTGTACTCATCTGCTCTCAAAATCAGCTCAATTCCTGCAACAGGCACACCGCCTCTTACAGCAATACCAGAAAAAACATTATCCATTTCAGGACCGGGCATCCTCAGAATAACCACTTCATTGTCGAAAGGCATAAGCCGATAAACGTCGCCAATTGTAATTGCACCCATTGGAAGCGAACTGCGGAAACCACCATTATTCATTACCACCATAGCTCTGTCCTGCAACGGCAGTGTATCACCAAACTGCTCAATACATACCTCAAGTATCAGATCACAAATAAAATTCCCAAGTATTGATTCGGGCTGACCTTTTTGCATAACCACTTCTGAGTAACCTACAATAACATTCATACTACTGTCGAGCGGTGCTTTGTACTCTTCAATGATCTCAAGCAACGATGAATCCACCATTACACTGTCATACATTTCAACTGAGGCATGATCTAAATGATCAACTTTATAGTGAGTCCGGCAGGCGGAAAACAGCAGCAAGGCCACTACCAGAGCGCAAATATGCAGTTTATAGATTTTCATCAGTACAAACTTAATGATTTCTGAGTTATGATTTGTGATTTTAGAAGTATTAATTTGAGAATTTGAAAATTTGAAAATTATGCCTGCGGCAAATATTGTTAGTATTGAAGAACCCCGATTCAAAAATCATTTGTACATTTATTGAAAATTCACTACCAGTATCAAATATGTATATCAGCGATAAAGAATTTTCATCCAAAGACTTCAGATCCGGCTTTGACAAAGGGAATTACGAGTATTGCATATTTAAGAATTGCAATCTTAATGGTGTAGACATTTCAGAGACCGCATTTATTGACTGCGAGTTTATAGACTGCGATCTTTCAATGGCCAACATCAATAAATCGGCATTCAGAAACGTAAAATTCATTTCCAGTAAATTACTTGGATTGCAATTCAACGAATGCAATTCCATGGGGCTTGAATTTAGCCTAAAGGACTGTATTGCACACCATTGTTCCTTTTATCAACTCAAGTTGCAAAACAGCATATTTAATAATACCGAATTTATGGAAGCTGATTTTGCAGAATCTGATTTGGAGGGCAGCACATTTAGCGGATGTGATTTCTCACTGGCACAGTTCGATCACAGCAATCTCGAATTATGTGATTTCAGAAACGCCACCAATTATATTATCGACCCGCAAACCAACCGGCTTAAAGGCGCCAAATTCAGTCGCGAAGGGCTGGAAGGACTGGTTTTGGGTTTTGGGATTGAGATTGTGTAAATCGAAAGAAACAAAACCCCTAAACTGATTCTCTCTTTTCATAATTTTGAATATTCATTATATTTGAACTTCGAAACAGATACTGAAATGGAAATCTCTTATTCCACCCCGAAAGCAGCACTGAAAACCGCAAGAATACTCAGTATGGCTCTAATTGGCGGCATAGTATTATTCAATGCCGTTGTTTTTTTTGTTTTGCTTAAAGATGCGGTATTCATTGTTGACCCCGGCGATATTTTCTTTACCGTGATCATTGCACTCAGTGCTGCTTCATTTCCGGCAGGGTTTATTGCATTTAGAATGATGACTGCAAAAATTACCCGCGAGAAAAAAATTAAACAGCGATTTGCAGAATATCAAACCGCCCTTATTGTGCGTTTGGCATTGTTTGAAGGCGTGGGACTGTTTTCCACTGTTATTACACTTGTTTCGCAGAACATCTTTTACTCTCTTTTCACTGCTTTGAGTCTTTTACTCATGGCAGGGTCTTACCCACAATTAATGAAACTGAGAGATATCCTGAAAATGAGCCAGGAAGAATATGAACTTTTTATCTAAAATACCATGAAAAATTTTTTAACCTTAGTCTTTTTACTTACTCTACCGTTAATACTCTTTGCACAAAAAGAATACACAGAAGAAGAAATCACAGTTATTTGCGACTCCATAATGGAGGAAGCAAACATTCTGTATAAATATGAAAGAGCAGCCTGGATGGGCACAGACATGACTCTGGAAGACCGCACCCTGAGATATGAATTCAGACGATATATTGTTTATGAGGAAAATGACAGCATCTTTTTTATTGCACTCAACAGCGATGATTTATGTATATCTACCTATGTCTTTTACGACGATTTCACTTTCCCGACCCGTTTTGACGAGGTAAGAAGAAAACTGAACTCAACGGAAAAAAACATATTAAAGGTCAGAAATAAAATCCTGGAAGAGATTGTAGACAACGAATATGAGATTGAATTTTATGATGATTTTACCCCCAATTTCATTCTGCTGCCTTATATTAATGGGTATAAAATGTACATGATTATGGGGACTTCCAAAAGGAATGTTATACCTTTTGGAAACGACTATATATTCTTTGCAGATGAAAAAGGCAGAATTGAATCTTATCGCCAGTTTCACAAAACACTCATCTCAACCGAAACAGAAGATGATGACGGAAATAAAATTGCAAGCATGACCCACAGCCATCTGGAAGCAGAGCCCTTTATCACTGCAACAGACATTTGTACATTCAGGCTATACGCAGACATTTATGAACTTGAAGCGTTTTCTGTGTATTCTACAGCGTTGTCATTGTATTTTAAATACAATTATGAAACAAATACAATTTCCATTGAAAAGAAAACAGAATAGGTATTTGTTAAAAACAGTATAGAATTGACGAAAATCTACCCGTTTTTTGTCCTAAATCAAAAAAATTTCAGATTAATTTTAAATATTTATTTTTTACACAGAAAAGGTAATTCCTGCCTTATCTTAGACAAAACACATTTTTTTTATCACTAACATTATTAATGAAATTATACAGTGGTACATTAAATAGTTTACCGGGGGTTTTCCCCCTTGATTTTAGCTTTTTCTTAACGTATATTTGTAACTAATTTAGGATAACGACGTAAAGTTTTACACACGAATAAAGGGCATATGAGAATTCTTTTTACTTTAATCTGGGTTGCAGCAATTAGCTTCTCACTAAGTGCAAACAATGATCACAACAGTGACGAAAACAATAAAAACAGCACCCCTGAAAATCAATCTCTCTATCCGGAGAACGTAAAATCTAAAAGTGCATTTGTAATTGTGGAAGATAAGACCGTATCTCTCCCGCTCGGATATTCTTTCAACTCACAAATGGTTTTCGGCGCCAAATACCTCATGGAAGGGGATAATATGTGTGCCGAAAATCCAAAAGACATTGAATTCTTTCTCAGCCCTATACAGGAAGGACAACTTGTTGATGTTTATTACGAAGAAGCCGGCCCTGAACTTGGTGATATCAGCAACAGCAAAGGAAAATTTCTAATTTCAATAAACAAAAAAGGAAATTCAGATCTTTATATCGTTGAATTTGAAGATGGTCATTTTTCAAAACCCCGTGCCCTTGAAATTAACACCAAATATGATGAAACCAGTGGTGCTTTCAACATCACAGGCGATAAAATAGTTTTTGCATCGAATCGTCCGGGTGGATTTGGCGGATATGATATTTACGAAACTGAACTCGTGGGCAAAGGCAAATGGAGTACTCCGAAAAACCTGGGTAATACCATCAATACAGAATTAGATGAGCAATGCCCTTACCTGCTTTCTGACGGCCTGACACTTTATTTCAGTTCAATGGGCCACCAAAGTGATGGCAATTATGACATTTATATCACGACACAGGGTGATATGGGTCAATGGTATGATCCAGAGAAATTAGGATCACCTATCAATTCAGACAAAGACGATCTGTTCTATCGCGTTTCTCCTGATGAGACCCGTGCCGTGTATTTCACTTCCGGCGAAAAAGGAGAAGGCATTTACGAACTGATCTTCAACTAAGACTTCAGCTTTTTTCTATACATATTAAAAAAGCCTCCTGAAATCAGGAGGCTTTTTGTTTATAATACACTATAATATTAGTTCTTCAGTCTTTCCTTAAATGGAAGGAAGGTCATGAAATCGGCATGATGCACAAGATATGCCTCAGTCGTTCTCTTTACCATATTACCCTCTCCTGCATGGGTGGCAATAATATGACAAACTTCTGCAGGCACTCCGCATTTCTCAGCCAGTGAAACCCCACTGAAAGGATGACGGAGATATTTCCCATACATACCCTGAACCGATTTACCATCTTTCATTTCATATTCGAGAAGTTTACCAACATCGGCCAGAATAGCACCGGCAATAACCACGTCCATATTCACAGGAAGATCGGTTTTGAAAAACTCGTTGCACTTGTTTCCGGCATCGCGGGCAATATGAACCACCGCACGCTTATGATCCATGAAAGTAACTTTCAGATCGGGACCGGCAAGAAGTGTAAAAGGAATCGTATTTAAATCCTCAGGGGTAAGAACGCTTTGTTGCAATGCCAGTGCCCAGGTATTGGTCACTTTACTGCGCAAATCTGCATCGTTTATCCACTCCAACTCAGGCCATAAGCCTTTGGCCTGTTCAATATATGTGTTTTCAATATTTTCCATAACTGAAGTTTTTAGAGTTTTGCAATAATTGCGTCAGCCATAGTTTTGGTTGAAGCGGCACCATTGTCAACAACATCGGCGCGACCGCTCATCTTCATCATGTCGTAAGTGCGAACTTTTCCTTCTTCAACCACTTCAGCAACCGCTTTTCTGATCTTAGCCGCAATTTCATTTTCCTCAATATAATCAAGCATCATACATGCTGACTCAATCATAGCAATTGGGTTTACAATTGAAACAGGATAATCGGCATATTTCGGAGCAGAACCGTGGGTAGGCTCAAAAACTGCAATTCCTTTTTCAGGATTCATTTGTGCAGAGCAGGCAAATCCAAGGCCACCGATCAAACCGGCAAAACCATCAGAAACAATATCGCCAAACATATTTCCGGCAACAATAACACCATAAATCTCCGGATTCTTGGTCAGCCACATCATTTGCGCATCTATATTGGTATTCCAGAGTTCGATCTCAGGAAAATCGGCTTTCTGAATCTGCTGTGCCATTTTATACATCATGCCTGATGTTTCACGAATTACATTTTGCTTCTCACATACTGTTACATTCTTGTATCCATATTTTTTTGCGTGCTCAAAAGCAGCACGAAGAATGCGCTCAGTATATTTCTTTGTAAAAATACGAGTGGATACTGAAATTTCTTCTTTTGGTGTTTCGCCAAAATTCTTTTTAAATTTCGGATGTGTCATCAGCGCATCATACACCTGATCCGGTGGGTTTGACCATTCCACTCCACCATATAATCCTTCGGTGTTCTGACGGAAAATCACCGCATCAACTTCCGGCTCTTCAATAGTATTATTTGGTCCACGACGAATAAAATTCAGCGGATTACCCTTATAAGTCTTGCAGGGACGCGCACAAATATCGAGTCCGAAATGCTGACGAAGACCTACGATAGGACTACTGTAAACCAACCCTTTTTCCTTAAGCTCGGGAGCCAGTTCATTAAAAGCCTCATCTTTTGGTTTTGATGTGATGGCACCAAACAAAGCAATTTTGTGCTCAGCTATCAGATCAATAGTACGTTGTGGCAGCGGATTTCCTTCTTTACACCAGAATTCCCAGCCTATATCACCTTCAACATAATTGGCCTCAAATCCTGCAGCATCAAGTACGCGAATGGTTTCATCCAGAACCGGTTTTCCGATTCCGTCGCCAGGCATGGCAACAATTGTTCTTTTACCCATAACAGATTGATTTTTTGTGTTTTTTCTTTCAAAAGTTAATTAGCTGACAAAAATAATAGTTTTTTGTACTTTTAAGCAGAAATATCAAAAGAAAACGGCAGAATTGTGCAAATCGGTATCATTAAAATATTAGCACTGATCACCATTCTTTTTCTGAGCGGGAAAAGCGACACTTCTGTTCCCGGTTTCCCACCTGAATCTTTAAAAAAAGAAAAACCACCTTTTAAAACCAAGCAGAACCCTCCGGGTACGGTCTGGCTACGTGATTCCGTGTTTATTGATGTCAACCCCGTAAAATGTATTGATTACATGGAGTTTCTGGAATTTGTAAAAGTTGCCTATAATCAGGAATTGCGAGACAGCCTTAAGAATATTCCGTCTTATGCACTCAATATTGAGGCCTTTCGTTCGTACATGAGGCTTTGTGGTCCGGATAAAGCACTTATAAATAAAATGAGTATTCCAACAGATATGAAACTAAGCTGGAATATGAATATGAACGAATACATGAAATCGCCAAACTATAAAAACTTTCCCATTGTCAATGTAAGTTATAATCAGGCTCTTACTTATTCTGAATGGCGAACCGATATGGTAATGCTATATTATGCAAGCGCCTCAAAAAACGAAAAACAGCGAAATAAAAAGTACTATACAAAGATCAGATACCGACTTCCAACTATTGAAGAGTGGGACTATGCCATGCATAAATTCGAAGAGTATATCTTCACCGATTACCATGTATATGCAGGTGAAAAATGTGCCACCTATGAAGCCATTCCGCAGAAAAAAAACCTGGCTTTCACATATATTCCGCATAATATTGCCGAGCTCAGCATGACTGAGAACATAGCTCTTGGCTTATCCTGGCGCGATACTGACACCAGCGCCAACTATAGCAAAACCGTAAAATATTTCCGCCCGAGCGACTGGCTGGGCTTCCGTTGTGTGTGTGAAATTGTGGAGTACTAAATTATGCGATACCTGCCATTATATTTCATTGTATTATTTGCCTCCTGCGGGTCACCCTATCAGGTGGATGAAGATATAAAGCTCTTCAGATACAACGAATCAGCCGGCATACGTTCGCTTGACCCCGCTTTTGCAAAAGATCAGGCCAATATCTGGGGAGTGAATCAAATCTATAACGGATTGGTTCAACTCGACGACTCGCTGAAAGTACAACCCTGCATTGCCGAATCATGGGAAATAACCGACAGCAATACCTTATATATATTCCATCTGCGGAACGACGTTTTTTTTCATGAAAGTCCTGCTTTTAAAAACGGAACACGTACCGTTACTTCTCACGATATTCAGTACAGCCTTCAACGCCTGGTGGATGAAAAAACCGCCTCGCCCGGCCGCTGGGTGATGGAAAATGTAGGCAGAAATCCGGATGAAAGCCTTAATATTAATTGCCCGGATGATCTTACGGTACAGATTCGTCTTAAAGCACCTTTTAGTCCTTTTCTCAGTCTTCTTTCCATGCAATATTGCTCGGTAGTTCCTCAGGAAGCGATCGAGTATTACGGTGAAGATTTTGGCAGAAATCCTGTAGGCACAGGTCCGTTTCGTTTTCAATACTGGAAAGAAAATGTGAAGCTGGTTTTGCTGAAAAACGAAAACTATTTTGAAAAAGACGAATCGGGAAATGCTCTCCCCTACCTCGACGGAGTGGTGGTAACTTTCATTGCCGAAAAGCATACGGCTTTCATGGAATTTATGCAGGGCAATTTTGATATGATCTCAGGACTGGATCCCAACTATAAGGATGTCTTGCTCAATGCGGATGGGTCATTAAAAGAAAAGCACAACAGTTTTATGTACATGACCCGAATTCCGTATTTGAATACAGAATACCTGGGAATTCTGATCGATCCCGAAGCAGAAGGGAGCCTTGATGTACTTCAGAAACAAAACATAAGGCTGGCCATGAATTACGGATTCGACCGTGTAAAAATGATGCGGTATTTACGAAACAATATTGGCTATCCGGGTCTGTACGGCATGATCCCACCAGGGTTATCTGGCTACCATGAAGACAGTGCCACCGCATTCTACTGCAACCCGGAAAAAGCAAGGCAATTGCTGGCCGAAGCAGGTTTTCCGAACGGAGCCGGACTACCTGATATTACCCTGCAAACTACAGCCAGCTATCTTGATCTGTGCGAATACATTCAAAAAGAGCTATCTGCTTTTGGTTTTAAAATCACACTGGATGTGATACCACCGGCCACCCTTCGCGAGATGGTCTCTCAATCCAAATCACCATTTTTCCGTGCCTCATGGATTGCCGATTACCCCGATGCTGAAAACTACCTGAGCCTTTTCTACAGCCCGTATACAGTGCCCAACGGTCCGAATTATACGCATTTTAATAATCCTGAATACGATAAATTATACCGGCAGTCCATTTCCACCGAAAACGACAGCGTGCGGCAGGAATTATATGCCGATATGAATGCCATGATTATGGCCGAAGCCCCGGTTATGGTTTTGTATTACGACATGGCTGTACGGTTTATCAATAACCGTATCACCGGTCTTAAGCCCAATGCCATGAATTTGTTGAATTTGAAGGAGGTGAGGAAGGATTAACTCTCCTCAAATCTGATAGAAACAATGGAATCGCCGCCAAAGGTATATCTGAGCCAAAGCTCATCGTGTTTCAATCGTCTGACTTCCAGAGTTACTTCCTCCTGAGTAACCAGTGGCCATATACCGCAACTGTCGCCCACGGTTTGTGTGGAGTCGAGCGGATCGATAAACCAATACTTCATGGTCAGGTCATTATAACCGTTTTCAAATTTCCAGTATCCTTTTCCGTGATATCCGCCGGAATCTATTGCATTGCAGAAAGGTTTGGGTGCATATAAATACATGGTGCCTTCATCTTTCGCATTACCTTCGGGCAGATTAAAAGTATACTTCCAGTCATAATAGGTTTTCCAGCCAATAGTGGTATCGTTCGTATAGATTTTGAACATCTGCACCTGCCACTCATTGTTTAGACGGTTTGCCTCACTGCGAAAACTGATCCATGGACCATCCTCATATTTACATGCTGAGAACATGAGCAGTATTAAAACGAATGCAAAAAGATTCCTGTAAACTGTATTCATAAAATCGACCGGCTGTGGTTTCAATCGACCAATATACGAAAAAACTAAATATTGCAATATGAAAATACAACTGCTCCTACACACAAACCTGCCAGGTTTGCCACAAATACGCGTTGAACACCTGTCAGGTTTTGCCGCGCATAAAAAAACCGCCATAAAAGACGGTTTCAATTTGTGGGCCCACCAGGACTTGAACCTGGGACACCTTGATTATGAGTCAAGTGCTCTAACCAGCTGAGCTATGAGCCCTGAGAGGAATGCAAAAGTAATAATTTTTTGCAAATCAAAATAAAAAAAAGCCCCGCAATAGCAGGGCTTAAAATTATTATTCTTAAATACTAATATGTATTCGAGTTGGGAGCTGAAACAGGAACACCGCCACTCATTTCATAGATAACGGCTACGAAATGCACATTGCTTGAGTTTATTCCTGCATCAGGAGTGTAACTGTATGACTTGGTGAATTCAGAAGGAGAAGTACCGCTGAACATTTGACCACCAAAATAGTTATTGGCAACAATCTCACCTCGCAATACGCGCATATGGTTATAATTACTGATTGTTGTACCTGAACCATAATCAACCTGTGATGCCACAATATTATTTTCAATAGCATATACGGCCAAATTATAAGTACCTGTCAAACTTGAGAAAAACTGAACTTTTACATGCACAGAGAATGAATCCCCAACTTTTTCAGCATACAAACCAACACCACAGGTAACTGAAGTCTCTGCCTGACGCTGAACAATGGCATTTTTCCAACCACTGGGCTGCAAATTATAAGCATTATTAAACTCAATCCATAAATTTGGAGGGCCACCAATACCGTACTGACTTTTCAAAGTATTCGACATGGCCAGATACATTGGATCTGAAGATGAATAATGAAGTGCCAATCCATTTACGCGGGTAGCATCAATATTTCCATCTCCGGCAAAAGCTTCCTCAAATGTAGGAATACCCCACTGTCCGCAATACCCACACCATGTGGCAGTAGTCAGCAGCACAAAAGCTTCCTGGGTTTGTGACACGGTAATATTATCATACGGAGTAGCTTCAACTTCATCGTTGTCCTTCTTACAAGACACTGCAAGAAAAGACATTGCAAGAACTAATAACAGGAATTTTTTCATTTCTTTTAAGTTTTAAATGTATGTAAATATACACATTTCTAATAAGATGAATGTAAAATAATTAACAAATAAGGAAATTTACTTCATTTGTGCATGTCGCTCATATACGCTACTTTTGTACAGAGGACATGAAAAGGCTAATTTGCATTATTATCATTTTTCTTGCAGGAAAAAGTGTTTTCACTCAGGAAAGCGGGCTATCGGTGTATGGTGGCTGGGGATTTACTGTACCCCATCATGCCGAAATGTGGAATTATATTGAAAAGCATGGTAAGCAAATTGACCTTACTTATTTTTCAGACATGCATCCTGATCTTCCTTCGGGCTCCAATCTTAGAAAAGCACTTGGTTTTAGTTTCCTCGATCCGGGTAATCCTGATATTATGGGCTACGGGTTATCGCTTTATCCGCAATTGCATTTTCCTTTCAATGCAGAAAAACGCAATAGTTGGTTCATACTGGGTTGTGGAGTAGAATACAATACAAAGAAGTATTCAGATATTAATTATCGCTTCAATTCAATTGGCTCTCATTTCAATGCCTTTATTTTACTTGGTTTTACCAGAGAATTTAAAATATCTGACGATTGGCGCATCAGTGCACGTTTCAACTGGTCGCACTATTCAAACGGAGCCACCAAAGATCCAAACTACGGACTTAATATTCCAACAGCCGGTATCAGTATACAGAAATATTTCAAGCCCAAAAAAGAAAATGCCAAATCACTGCACATCTACGATAATCCAAACTGGCAATTTCTAGCCAGTGGCAGTATGAAACAACTTCGAATTGAAGGTCCGGTCTATTCAACATATATGTTTTCGGCCGAAAAAAACATCAGCCCCAAGAAAAGGAACTACTGGAGTTTGGGCTCAGACCTTATTTTTGATCAGAGCATGCAGGATCTGCTCACCGATATTGGTGACAGCAGCACAAATTTCAGCGACAATATTAAGATAACATTGAAAGGTGCCTGGAATGTTCCGCTCGAAAATCTGCACATCAGCCTGCAGGCCGGTATTTATCTCAAAAACGCATATTTCCGGGAAGAATACTTATTTCAGCGTTTAGCACTCAGATACAGATTCACAGAACAACTTGGAGCCTCTATTAGTATGAGGTCGCACTACGCCGTGGCCGACGTTATTGAACTTGGATTAATGTATACACTGCAATGATGAAACATTTAATCCATATCATTGCCCTGTTGCTCATCATTTCATCCTGTAAAAAAGGTCATGAGCTCGACTGTTTTAAGGGACGTGGCGAAACCATTTCCCATTTCGAAGAACTACCTTACTTCAATAAGGTTGATGGCAACGGAAGGATATCAATACACTTTGTACAGGATTATACGAGCGGTATAGAGATTATTTGTGGTGAAAACATGCTGGAAGGTATCACATGGCACATTGAAGACTCGTGCCTTTATCTCGATAATGAGAACACATGCAACTGGGTTAGGCGCTTCGACGCAGTTCCAAGAATTATAGTGCATTATACCGACCTTAAATATTTTCGGGTAGATAATTATTTCGACAATCGATTTCTGAGCAAGCACATTGGCGACAGCATTAAAATAGAGTACTGGGATGGATTTGGCTGCACATATTTTTATGGTGATGTAGATTATGCTGAATTTTTAGCCCATAAGGGAAAGGGTTGTTTTACGGCCAGAGGTCATGCCAGGAACACCCTGATTTATCATGTCAGTGCTTCACCCAATGATTTTTCCGGCTTTTACTCCAAAATACTTGAAGTAAATACGAAAAGCAATAATGATATCAGAGTATATTGCGACTCCCTACTTACAGTTTCTATTCACTGGACGGGAAATGTATATTACAATGGAAACCCTTCGATTATTAACCAGTACGGTCAAGGTAGCGGTTTGTTAATCAGTGAATAATGATGAACAAGAAAAACATAGCATATTTACCTACAAGTGCCGATGAAATGAAAGAATTGGGCTGGAATCAGGCCGATATTATTCTTTTCAGCGGTGATGCCTATGTTGATCACCCTGCATTTGGGGTTGCTGTAATTGCAAGAGTACTGGAAGCAAAGGGATACAAAGTAGCGGTGGTTCCTCAACCCAACTGGCGAGATGATTTACGTGATTTCAAAAAACTGGGTGTACCCCGATTATTCTTTGGCGTAAGCTCAGGTAATATGGATTCAATGGTCAATCATTATACTGCGCGCAAACGACTACGCTCCGACGATGCATATTCTGCAGGAGGCCGCGCCGGATTTCGTCCCGACTATGCCACAAAAGTATATTCGCAAATTCTTAAAAAACTATATCCTGATACTCCGCTTGTGATTGGCGGTATAGAAGCTTCTCTACGCCGGTTTACACATTACGACTACTGGTCAGATTCACTAATGCCATCAATCCTGGAAGAAACAAGTGCTGATGTTCTAGTATATGGAATGGGTGAAAAAAGCATATGTGAAATCGCCGACAGACTCCATGGAGGCAAAAAAACAGATGAGCTCAGAAATATTCCTCAGACAGTTATAAGAACAGATGCTATTGAACCAGATTGCATCATCTTACCGTCGTTTATAGAATGTACAGAAAGCAAAAAGAAATTTGCCTTGCATTTTACACTTTTGGAGAAGAACTCAAACAATATCAAAGGAAACGCGATTGCTGAAAAAACTAAAAGCGGATATTTACTTGCATATCCACCACACGGGACTGAAAATATTAACGATTATTACGATCTGCCCTACACACGGCTCCCTCACCCGCGATACCGTAAAAAACCTCCCATTCCGGCCTATGAAATGATTCGTCATAGCATCAATATTCACCGTGGTTGTTTTGGAGCATGTTCATTTTGTACTATTTCCATGCATCAGGGCAGATTTATTAAAAGTCGCAGTCAGCAAAGCATCTTTAATGAGCTGGAGCAGGTCAAACAAATGCCTGATTACAAAGGAACTATTAGCGATCTGGGTGGCCCATCAGCCAATATGTATGGAATGAATGTAAAAGATGAAGATTTATGCATAAAATGCAAAAGACCTTCATGCCTATATCCGAAACTTTGTAATAATATAAACGCAAACCATACCGAGCTCACTGATTTATATAAAAAAGCAGAAATGGTCCAGGGGGTGTCACATGTTTTTGTTACATCAGGCCTGCGTTACGATTTATTTATTAATGAAGATGGATTTATTAATGATGGCCGCAAGTACTTTGAGCAACTTGTAAAAAAGCATATCAGCGGAAGGCTAAAAGTTGCACCCGAGCATAGTGTTGACAAAGTTCTGAAAAACATGCGCAAACCATCATACAAACTATTTAGAAAGCTAAAAAAGGAATATAATAATTTGAACCGCAGTTTTGTGAAAAGACAGGAAATTATTCCCTATATCATTACAGGTCACCCCGGCGAAAACATTGAGGACTGTATTAATATGGCAAGAAGTCTTAAAGAGGATGGACTTTACCCTGAGCAAATTCAGGATTTCACACCAACTCCAATGACCCTCTCATCTGCGGAATACTATCTTGGATTTAATCCCTATACAGGTGACCATGTACAAATTAACCGGGATATGGATGAAAAAAAACTACACAATAGTATATTATTATATCACAAAAAGGAATTTCGCGATTACGTTATTAAAAACCTAAGGAACAAGCACTTAAAAGAAACATTGAGAGATCTACTCAGTAAGTGAGATTCGCAACTGATCAAAAAGTATGTGTTAATATAAGATATAGATGCAACTAATATCTACTATTTTATATCTTTACACTTGAAAACCAACCAATCATTTTTCCTATGAAAAAAACATTATTATTCCTTTTTGCATTTGGATTGATGTACACCCTGACTGCACAGGTAATTACATCAGACAATTTTGATTCGTATACTGCCGGTTCAGCACTTGCGCAACAGGCTGGTGCTCCCTGGACAACATGGAGCGGAACCACAGGCGGTGCGGAAGACCCACTGGTTTCAACTACACAATCAGTTAGTGGTGCAAATTCCGTTTATATCAGTACAACTTCAAATGACCTTGTACTTGATCTGGGAGACAAAACCACAGGACGCTACAAGATCGGTTTCAGCATTTATGTAGAAACCAACAAAGTAGCATATTTTAACATCCTGAACGATTTTGCAGGCAGTTCCTCAACCTGGGCGATGCAGGCTTACATGCGTACAAACGGATATATTTCTGTTGATGCCGGTGCTGCTCTGGTTGACTCTGTAGCTTATACACCAGGAACATGGACCGACATTCTTTTTGTTGTTGATGTTGATGATGACTTTGCCACCATGTATGTAGACGGAACCGAGCTGGTGAGCTGGGTGTTCAGCACAGGAAGTTTTGGGCAAGGATCGACTCAGAAACTCGATGCAGTTAACTTTTATGGCTGGTCTGATGGAGTAGTTAACCCGGGATATTATATTGACGATGTAGTATTTGAACAGGTTACTGTTCCTGAAGCGCCAATGAATCTTACTGCTACTGTTACCGGAAATGACATTGCTGTTGCATGGTCAGCTCCCGGAAGCGGAAGCCCTGATTCATACACGCTTCTCAGAAACAATGAAGTAATTGCTTCCGGGCTTGCAACAACCACATATGCTGATAACGGCTTATATCCTTCAAGCTACAATTATCTAGCAAAAGCTCATTATCCTGCCAGCGGATATTCACATTCTTCAAATGATACTACAGTTACCATTGCCGGTGCTGTTACCAGAGATTTGGTTTTATTTGAGTTTACCACTTCAGTAATGTGCTATTATTGCCCCGGTGCTTCATTGGGAGCTCAGGATTTGGTTAGTAACGGTAAAGATGTTGCTATCATTAAATACCATAACGACTGGCAGGGACCCGACCCATACACTATTCCTGAAGCAGAAGCTAGAGGTGGTACATATTACAGTTCTTATGTAACAGGAAACCCAACAGCTATTGCTGATGGTACTGAATATCTTGTTGGTGGAAATCATACAACAAGTCTCTACCCCAATTATGTCACGATGTACGATAAGCGTATATGCAGAAGTTCGTTGCATACCATCGATATTGATATTGTTAAAACAGCTACCGATGCATACACCGCTACAGTTACTGTGGTTCAGACAAGCGGTTATTATGCAAACAACCTTTATCTGAGAACTGCACTTACTGAATCAGATATAGCCTACTCATGGCAGGGTCAAACTGATCTTCACTTTGTTTGCCTTGACATGTATCCGGATGATGGTGGTTATGCCCTCGATTTCTCGACAACCGACACCATTACACAAATCATCAATTTCACTACTACAGGTTCTGTTGCAGACAATTGCGAATTTGTTGCCTTTGTTCAATATGACGGAAACAAAGATGTTACCCAGGCTGGAAAAGTAGATCTTGCCACCATAGTTGGTGTTGAAGACAGAGAAAACGTTCAGCTTAATATCTATCCAAATCCGGCTAATGATTATGTAAATATCATCAGTGACGGAAGTGGATATTACGAAATCTTGAACATTGCAGGACAGGTAGTTCTTTCAGGACAAATCAGTGCTAAATTACAGACCATTAATACTTCTGATCTTAACAGTGGCATGTACCTGATTCGTGTAAATAACAACAACGAAAGCAGCCTGCAAAAACTGATTATTCAGTAATGCTGTTATAAATACTTTTAAAAGGCTGCTCAATTGAGTGGCCTTTTTTTATTTCTGTAATAATAATAAGACCTGAAAAGCTGGCAAAACCTCATTTATTTGACATCTTATAGTACTGAAATATTGGAATCTACTACATCTTGTATAGTTCTTATAGCATACTGTTGTTTTCACTCACATATCATATTTAATTATTCGCATAATACACAGATTCAATAATTTAAAAATGGCATTTTAAATGAACAATGGCTGTTCATCATTTTTACTGTCTAAACAAATAAAGAATATTTTTTTCTGGGAAACCTGTTATATTTTTGCTGTCGAATGATCCATTCATTCAACCCTCATACTAACCCGACACATTCGGGTACAATAAACCCCAACACAAAACTGCAGGCGCCTCACCCCGGGGCGCCTGTTTGTTTTTTTGATCTTCATTAAATATACAGTTGGATCTCTCCGCTGGCCAGGACCCGACACTCATCATTATCAAAAATGACTGCAAATTGACCGGGTGCCACACCATGTAATTTTTGATCGGATTCAATTAGAATTCCTTTATCTTTCATTCGGATTGTTCCATGAGTAAATGTTGGAGTATGACGAATTTTAAAAGATACTTCCACTCCATCCTGAAGCATATCATGCTTAGTTGGAAAGTTCAATTCAGATACAAATACTTCATTACTGAAAACTTCAACCGGCTCATAACCTTTTGAAATGTAGATAATATTTTTTTCAATATCCTTCTTAACAACAAACCACGGGCCACCGGCAAGACCAAGCCCTTTTCTCTGACCGATTGTGAAAAACCAGTGTCCTTTATGCTCACCCAGTTTTTCACCAGTTTGTACCTCCACAAAATCTCCGGGCAACTCACCCAGCATATCACCAACAAAGTCGCGATAATGATTTCGGGCAATAAAGCAAATTCCCTGACTGTCTTTTCGTTCGGCATTGGCAAAGCCTTCTTTTCGGGCAATATCTCTGATTTCAGATTTCGTATATCCACCGATTGGGAACATAATTTTAGACAGTTGTAAATCAGACAACTGAGCTAAAAAGTATGTCTGATCCTTATTCTTATCTTTGGCCGTAGCAAGCCAGCGTTTCCCGCCCTCTTCCAAAATTGAGGCATAGTGGCCACTCGCTGTAAAATCATATTTATACCCTACTTTTTCCTCAAACGCACCGAATTTAATCAGTTGATTGCACAGCAGATCCGGGTTTGGAGTTCTACCGGCTTTCAAAGATGTAACATGATAGCCCATCACACCATCCCAATACTCCTTATGCAATGGAATGACTTCAAAAGGTAAATTGTATTTATTTGCAATGAGTTTGCATAAATCCACATCTTCCTCCATCTTGCAATCGTACCCCTCAAAATTCTGTTCCGGACCAATTGCAATATAGTACAAATGAGGAGTATATCCTTTTTGTACGAGTTCATGACATGCCACAGCACTGTCTACTCCACCGGAGATTAATAAAGCAACTGATTTATTCTTTGCAGAATTCATGGTGTAAAAATACAAAACAATGTCTACTTCGACAGGCTCAGTATGACATTGTCTTGATAATTAACAACTTAGAGAAGCCTATTCATTATTCATGAAACCCTGTTGCGTCAGTACATCGAGCAGGGTTTTAGAAAAGAGAACATTATCCTTTTTTGTGTAGCGTTTCTGAGTGAATACCTGCGCAAGATTTTCCACTTCACTTTCTTTTACAAATCCTTTGTACACCTCCATGTTCTCTTTTTCGGCATATAGAAGCTCAATATCTTCCTTAGAGAAATCGCTGTATTTTTCATGATGCACAATAGCCCGCATTGGTAGACGATCAGTTAGCCCGGGATTCTCATCCGGATAGCCAAGTACAACCGTGGTTATCGGCACAACTCCTTTTGGAAGGTTGAGTACTTCAATGATTTTTCCTGCTGTATAGGTAGTGGTTCCCAGGTAGCATGTACCAAGACCATTTGCTTCAGCTGCTATTACAGCATTTTGCGATGCCAGTAATGCATCGATTGATGCTGTCATAAACGAAAGAAAATTATCATACCCCGGCCCGGCATTTCGCTGATCACACCATTTATTGAAGCGATTAAAATCGGCACAAAAGGTAAGCACAGCCGGGGCTTTACTTATCATCTCCTGGCCAAAATGGAGAGGAAGAAGTGCATCTTTTACCTGCTGATCACGAGTAACAACAATACTGTATACCTGCATATTACCAGTAGTGCCTGCACGCGATGCAGCAACAAGAATTTCATCAAGAATATTATCAGATATGGGATCGCTCTTGTATTTTCTTATTGAGCGGTGAGCCATTATGGTTTCAATAGCGTTCATAAGCAGAAATTTTCTGCAAACCTACATGAAATTTCAGAAAGAATCAATTATGAATACGTATTATTATTCCTTCTCCTTGATTAAAAACATATACACGGGGAAGTGGTCACTATAACCGCCCATATACGTAGATCCGACCAAAAATCTGAATGGGTATCCACTAAATGAACCTTCTTTCTGCAGAAGGAAATTTCGATTAAAAATTCGTGTTTGATATTTCTTAAAACTGGTCATATCATCTCCCAGCAATCCTTCACTAATTACAATCTGATCAAAAAGGCTCCAATGATCACGATATGCATGAGATCCCAAACCGTCGGTTTTGTACATCTTATACATAGGATTGAAAAGTTTAGTCACAGATGCATCTTTTTCCTTTGCAGCCGCATTAAGGTGTTTTTTTACTGACTCATCAGAAGGATTATCATTGAAATCGCCCATAATGAATATTTTGGCTTCAGAATTGACTGCAAGAATAGAGTCAACAATAGAGCGACTTAGTTGTGCAGCAGCTTCACGTAGTGGAGCACTGCGCTTTTCTCCTCCACGACGTGACGGCCAGTGACCTACAATAAAATGCAGGGTATCACCATCAAGTATACCACTAACGAGTAATTGATCACGGGTATAAAAATCATCATAACCTTCCACAGTTAAAGTGTGAGAGGAATAACTCAAAACTGTAAAAAGGTCTTTCCTGTATAATAACCCAACATCAACTCCTCTGCGATCAGGTCCCTCCACTAATATGGTAGCATAGTTTGATGCTGCCATTAATGGTGTTGCGCATAAATCCTCAAGCACATCAATGTTTTCAACTTCAGATACTCCAAGTACTGCGGGGCCTCCTTTTACATACTCATCACCAACCTGAGTAATAACATAAGCCATATGCTCCAGCTTGGTTAAATATTTCTCAGAATTCCAGTTATATTCACCATCCGGCAAAAACTGTTCATCATTTTTATTCGGGTTATCAATAGTATCAAAAAGGTTTTCAAGATTGTAAAAGCCTACACAGGCAATTTTATAAGTTTTTTTCTGTGCAGATAGTGAAATCACAAACGTGATCAGTAATAGCGCAAGCGATAGTTTTTTCATAGTGCAACTGAATTTATACAAAAATAGTCTTTTTGTTGATATGTTGTTATTAAAAAATTGTGCCAACACCTTTATTTAACCAAAAATATTGGTGTGAAACAAAAAATTTGAATTACCTTTGCTATCCCTCAAAAATTTAACTATGAGAATACTTATACTAATTCTTGTGCTGCTGCCCTTATCAGGGCTTTATGCTCAGGAGGGAAATTTACACATCAGTGTTAAAGATCCCGTGACGATGGATGGGTTGAGTAACATCATTATTCTTGTTGGAGATCAGAGACTTACAACAGATGACGGTGGACAGGTTTCAGCAACATTGCCTTATGGGACCTACAATGTTATTATCAATCAGGACATGTATGCCCCTTATTCAGAAGAGGTATTAATTGACAAACCGGAAGTTGATCTGGCTATTATACTTGACCGTCAAGCCGGCTCCGACGGTGGTGGCATTGTTGAAATAGAACTCAGCGATGAAGATCTCGATGGTGGAGATAACGGACAGGGAGTAAACAGTCTGCTGCATGCAAGCAAAGACCCGTTTACCAATGCAGCTGCTTTTTCATGGAGCGCAGCACGTTTCAGAGCCAGAGGATACGATTCATGGCACTCTTCAACTTACTTCAATGGTTTCAGTATGGACAATCTGGAAACCGGCTATGGATCTTACTCAGACTATGGCGGACTAAACAGAATTGTACGTTACAAAGACTCATATGAGAGTAACAAGCCTGCTCCTTATTCATTCGGAAATATTGGCGGTGTTACAAACATTATGTCTCGTGCTTCACAAATCCGCAAGCAGAATCAGATTTCTTATGCTGCTACCAACCGCATGTACAACAACCGACTGATGTATACATTTGCATCCGGTTTACAGGCAAATGGTTGGGCTTATGCTTTTTCCATTTCACGCAGATGGGCTGAAGAAGGATATGTACCCGGCACCAATTATGATGCTTATGCGTATTTTGCATCGGTGGAAAGAAAGCTGAATGAGAACCATATGGTAGGTCTGAGTATTTTCGGCGCACCACACAGTCGTGCAAAAATGGGTGCATCTACTCAGGAAGCCTACGATCTGGCAGGAACCAATTACTATAATCCTTACTGGGGTTTTCAGGATGGAAAAATCCGCAATTCCAGAATCAGAAAAGCGCATAAGCCTTATGCCATTCTGAATCACAGCTGGAAAGTTAATGAAACAACAAAGATCCATACTTCTATTGGATTTATGAAAGGTCGTTACGGAAATACCCGCCTGAACTGGTACGATGCTCCGGATCCACGCCCCGATTATTACAGATACCTCCCCAGCTACCAGGATGATCCATACATTGCATCTTTGGTGGAAGATTACTGGCAAAATGATGTTGGTGCACGCCAGATAGACTGGAATAGAATTTACGAAATCAATTATCTTTCTAAATTAGCAGGAAACGGTGCAAATTATATTATTGAAGAGGATCGTATTGACGAAACCAAATACGGAATCAACTCATATTTCACTAAAGACGGAGGCGAACATCTCCAATTGAGTGGTGGTGTTGATTTTCTAAGTCATAACTCTCAACGCTTTAAAGTTGTTGAAGATCTTTTAGGTGCAAATTACTGGGTTGATATTGACCAGTTTGCAGAAAGGGATTTCCCAGGCGACGAAGACATCCTTCAAAACGACATGCAAAATCCTGACCGTCAGGTTGTAGAAGGAGATATTTTTGGATACAATTATAACTTCCATACCAACCGTGCAAAATTATGGGGACTGGGCCGCTTCTATTATCCTAAAGTAGACTTCTTTACCTCTGCCTATGTAAGCGGTTCACAACTCTGGAGAGAAGGACTTTTCCAAAACGGCCGCTATCCAGACAATTCACTTGGTGATTCAGAGAAAAAAACATTCCTGAATATTGGTGTTAAAGCAGGTGTTACCTATAAATATACAGGAAAACACTATTTTGATGTAAATGCAGCTTATTACACTGCACCTCCTATGATTACAAACGTTTTCATGGCTCCTAGAATTAGTAATAAATTTGTTCCCGGTATAGAAAGCAGTTCAGGCTTTTCAGGTGAAATCAGCTATATATACAAAGGCGAACGCATTAGTGGTCGTGTTTCAGCATATCAAACACAGTTTTTCAACGAATCTGATTTATTTGGTTTCTACCATGACGAATACAGAACCTATGTATACATGACCATGACAGATATTGATCGCATGCATCAGGGAGTTGAGGCCGGTGTTGAAGTGAAAGCCACTAAAACCCTCAGTGTTGTAGCAGCTGGAAACCTTGGCAACTATCGCTATATGTCACGACCAACAGCATATATCTCATTTGATAACTTGTCACAACCCGATACCAGTGAACTGATTTATCAGAAATATTTCTTTGTCCCCGGAACTCCGCAAACTACGGGAATGATAGGACTGAAATATTTCCATCCTAAATACTGGTTCTTTAGTGTGAACTTCAATTATTTCGGTGATGCGTATCTTGCCTTTAATCAAGAGCGCAGAACCCAGCTTGCCATTGAAAATCTGGGTCCCGGAGACGAATTGATTGATATTATAACCGCACAGGAAGAAATCCCAGGTGGTTACACACTTGATGCATCAATAGGTAAATCATGGAGAATCAACGGAAGAACAATTGCCATAAACTTCATGGTAAATAATATTCTTGACAATAAAGAACTAATTACAGGTGGTTATGAGCAAAGGCGATTTGATTTTGACACCAAAGATGTGGACAAATTCCCGCCGAAGTATTATTACGCATTTGGCCGAAACTTCTTCGCCATGATTACTATTAATCTCTAACCGAAAAAAGCAAACAAGATGAAAAAACATATGAAAAAACTAATGTTTCTTGCAGCAATCTCTGCCCTTTTTCTGGGAAGCTGCGTTCAGGAAGATTTTGATGTACCTGACATCGTAATTCCGGAAGTGGATTTTGACAGTAACATGTCAATTGCAGATCTGAAAGCCGGTTATCCGGGTGTTCTCGACAGTATTGGCGAAGACACTATTATTCAGGGAATTGTTATTGCCAATGATGAAAGCGGCAACTTCTATAAAACCATCGTTATTCAGGACAATACTGCCGGTATTGAAGTAAAGATTGATCGGTATGATATGTACACCGAGTTTAAAGTAGGTCAGCGTGTATTCATAAAATGCCGCGGACTTTACCTTGGAGATTACGGCGGATTGGTTCAGCTTGGATATATCTACGATAATGATATAGGCCGTATACCCGATGTAATTGCCGATGACCATATTTTCAGAGACAGCCTTCCGGGTGCTGCACCAACACCGGTTACATTAACCATTCCTACATTGTCACCTACATATCTGAGCATGCTGATTCGAATTGACAGTGTTCATTTTGTGGAAGTTGGACAAACATTCTCTGAAAGCACCGGAACAACTAACCGCACCATTGAAGATGAATATGGCAATCAGCTGCTGCTTCGCACAAGTAATTATGCAAGCTTCGCAGCAAATGATATTCCTGCAGGTGTAGGTTCAGTTGTTGGAGTACTGAGTATTTACAATGGCGACTATCAGTTCTACATCCGCGACCTTAATGACTTGGTAAACTGGGATTATGGTGCTGCAACAGAGCAAAACATCATTTTCGAGACATTTGACACTGATCCTTCATGGACCATTTTCAGTGCTGCCAGCAGTGAAGATTGGTACTGGTCATCCTCATATGCGTGCTATGCCATTAGTGGATTTGGTGGAGATGCACCCAGTGACGATTATTTGATTAGCCCGGCGATTGATTTAAGCGTTAGTGGAATTACTGATCCTATTCTAAATTTCAGAACATGGACAAAATACACTGATGGTGGTTTTGCTCAACCCATTGAAGTAATGATTTCAACTGATTATTCAGGAACCGGTGATCCAACTACTTCAACATGGACCAACTTAACAGCCATATGGTCTCCGGCAAATAGTGAAACCTGGACCAGCAGTGGAGATATCGATCTGAGTGCTTATATCGGAAGCACCGTATATATTGCATTCCGTTATCAAAGTTCAGGTACTGGAAGTGGAACTACCAGTAACTGGGAAGTAGACGAGTTTAAAGTAAAAGCAACGATGTAATTCTTTGTTTTTATCCAAATACAAAGCAGCATAGGCCTTTGGGTTTATGCTGTTTTTATTTTTATTTGGGGTTCAACACCTCATAGCTGTGGCATGGCAGATACTCATATTATGCTTATTGGTGGTTTCGACTCCGCTCAACCACCGTTTAGTATTGCCCTGCCTGAAAATCTGTTTTTATTTTATTCTGAAAAAGTTTATAGCGACTAAATACGTGCTGTAAAGCATTTTTATCCAGGTCGGTAAGTTTATTCATATTGATCAGATTGCCCGGAGCCACACCTGCATCCATCATATCCAGCTGATTCTTCAAGCGGAGAGTCATTAAGTAATTGTAGTTTGCATGCAAATCTGCTGAAAACTGGGAACTAAATACACCTGCCTCTGAAAGTGCTTTTATTCTTTCAAAAGTATTTACTTGTGGCTTTTTATGGTAGATTGCATAAATTCTCGGAAGCATCACAAGAGGCATCATGGCAAGTTTTATATCAACCCCACTGCCTGTTTCATTGCTTGTACTAACAATGTTTCCAAGCAAATTCAGTGGTGCTTTGTAATGCAAAATACTTTGAGCTAGATTGAAATAAAAAATTGCTTTCTCGTGAGAAACCTCATCAATAAATTCTCTTAGTTCTGTACCGAATGATTCATTGCCGTATATGACTTCAAAATCAAAAAAGACAGAAATTTCCATCATATTCTGTGCATCGGGAGTATTGATCCAGGTACTAAAATACTTTTTCCATTCATAAAGTGAAACACACCACTTAGGGTTGCTGGCCATCATATCACCTTCACACAACTTATATCCAATCTGATTCAGCCATTCCGAAACCTGTTTTCCAAAACCCAGAAAATACTCTTTGGCTTTTATCATGTCATCTTCAGACCCGTCGGCAAAAATAATGGCATTATCCTGATCGGTAGCAAAAGTCTGCTCTCCTCTGCCTACACTACCAAACGTGATGTATGCAAAATCGCAGGGCGGTTGACCAAGCTTTTCAATGGCAAGTTCGTTTAACCGGTATACCAATGCCTGAGAAAAGTCAGAAAGCAGCTTGGCGGCACGCTCGGCAATGATTCCATTCTTAATAAGAGAACCCGTATACAAGGTGAAATCTCTGTATTTTTCAGTCAGCACTTCAATATTGCTTTCAGATCTCACTGCATTAACCAATTCTTCTCCAAGATCTGCTTTATTTACACTCGACATTTGCAGTTCAGCCAACACATCCTGAGTCTTTTTCCACTTTTCATACAGATGCGTTACCGGACTTATGGCACCACTGCACACCGTTTCATTATTATGCTTATCCTCAAAAATAGCGGCACTGATGGTAGCCATAAACTCTGAACCATTATTTCGTTTCACCCTTATGGTGTAATCATTAATAGATTTTTTTGATAACAGTGTTTTCAGAAAATATTGCTGTTCAGCCTTACTGACGAAAAACTCATTGATATTTTTACTCAGTAATTCTGTCCTGCTTGAAAATCCAAGCAATTCAATCAAATAAGGATTCACATCCAGAAAACGTGAATTTCTGGTGAAGGTAGTTACAAAACTCGCAATACGTAATTGTGGCAACACAAGAGATGAATAATCGCCGGTATGCGAAGCTTCAGCATCTTCCAGTGGTCTGACAATAATTACAATTGCTTCCTGATCCATAATTTTAGAAAGGGAAATATTCAGAAGAACCCTAATACCACCTTCCTTAAACGAATCGAGCATTAATTCTATACGCTGCGGAGTAGTGAACATTGCTTTCAATGTATCAAAACTATGATCGGAGATATTAAACTGTTCCTCAAGCTTGAGCATTTCACAAAGCTTATCGTAATTCAGCTCTGATTCCGACAATCCGCTTATTTTCAGAAAACTCTTATTGGCGAATACATCTTTGCCCAGCAAGAGAATGGTCCCCTCTGAAGAAGCTTCAACCAGTGTTCGGTATCGCTCTCGCGATCTTTTCAACTCCTCTTCAGCTTTAATTCTGGCTCTTTCTGTTTTCGAATTAAAATAGATTATAAAGGCAAGCAGAATAATCAGAACACCAAGAATAACCAGCGATATATATATAAGATTTCTTTCAAGTCTTGCTATTTCGGTTTTTACATCCTCGATATAGATACCTGTGCCCACAATCCAGCCCCATTCGGGAAAACCACGTACATATGAAAGTTTCGGAACAATACGAGTGGAATCATCTTTCCACTGCCACATATAGTCAACATATCCTTCGCCATTGGCATTCACAACATTTACAAATTCCACAAAGAGTTTCTTTCCTTTCGGGTCTTCAAAATTGTTTAATGCCTGTCCGTTAAGATCCGGGCGGTATGGATGCCTGATCATAATCGGATGCATATCTGTTATCCAAAAATAATCTTTGTTTTCATCTCCGTATCTTAAAGAGCTGATTTCTTCGGCAGCCATTTCCTGTGCATCAGATAAACTTATATCACCGGCATCGACTTCAGCATTATATTTTTCAAGAATACTGCATGCAGTCTGAGTAAGCTCATATATGGTTTGCCTCTTGCCGTCCATCATATTTTTCTCGAACGAGGGAATCACTATCCAGAAAATGGATATAACAAACAGCACCATGGTTAGTAATGCAGGTAAAAAGATTCTGAAACTAAAAGCATATTTTCTTTTCATAGCTTAGAGTTTATAGGCAGTTATTATTTGTTCATTAAGATCATACACAACATATCCCGATTCACGATTACTGCGGGCCACAGCCGGGATAGTAAAGAAATCATTCGACGTCACTTTAACTTTCTTATTGAAAGCCGAGAAAGCAAGGGGCATTCTCATCACATGCCTTAACCCATTGGCAGAGCGTGCTGCTTTCAAGACACCTTCACTATGTGTATGTCCGCAAAAAGCATTATCAGCACCCAGTGCCGACATATATGAATGGTGGTCACTCACTGCTTTAAAGGTGAACTTCTTCAGTGTTTCTGAACCACTTAAATTTGGATAGAAAAAATGCGAAAAGAGTAGTTTTCTTCCGGACATTTCTTCCATTTTGTGTTCAGGTAACATTTCCAACCACTTTCTGTTTAAATCATTCAATTCAGGAAGCTTTTCATTCTCATAAAGCCATATTTTTTTCCCGGCAATTTTGCGCTGCTCATCCAGACTAAGAGAATACCAGTTCGACGGAAATTCAAAAGATTTAATATATCTTGGAAGGCGCTGAACAGAAAATAAATCGTGATTGCCCACCACCACCGTTTTACAGTTTTCCCGCACCAGTCTAATGCATTCATTTGCATCAGGAGTAAACGGGTAAAAATCAGGTGTAAAGCCTGTAATATCTCCCAGGCAAACTATTTCATCGCACTCCTTTTCCAACTTGCTCAGCGCTTTATGTAGATTAGTAAGGTCTTCGTGAATGTCAGAGATCAGTCCTATTCGCATATATGTATTTCAATTTGATGTAAATATAACGATTATTGTGAAAAATTCCTTATTTTCGTTCTGTATTGAAACATTAAAATATGAGTAGAATCTGTTTTCTCTTTTTGGTTTCAGGCTTATTTTTCATTCATACCAAAGCACAGGTAAAAGTTCCTGACCGCAGTTACTTGTATGAGGTTACCGACTCTGTGGTCATTAACGGAGCAGAAGCCTGCGAAGCATATTTTCCGCTTCTTAAAAACAAGCGCATCGGGCTTGTGGTGAACCACACGTCAATGATCAATGATATCCATTTAGTGGATTCATTACACAATGCAGGATTTAATATCGTTAAAATATTTGCCCCTGAACATGGTTTCCGCGGTAATCAATCAGACGGAGCACATATATCAGACTCAAAAGACAATATAACCGGAGCTACTATAGTCTCCCTCTTTGGCAGTAAATTTAAACCTACTGCTCAGGATCTGGCCGATATTGATATTGTTCTTTTCGACATTCAGGATGTAGGTGTAAGGTTTTATACATTTATTTCTACCATGCACTATGTAATGGAAGCGTGCGCAGAAAATAATAAACCATTTGTAGTTCTTGACCGGCCAAATCCCAATGGACATTATATTGACGGCCCAATGCTTGATTTACGATTTAAGAGTTTCATTGGCATGGACCCTATCCCTCTGGTACATGGACTTACTGTAGGCGAACTGGCAACCATGATAAATGGAGAAGGATGGCTTGGTGACGATTTAAAGTGCGATCTCACTGTAATTCAATGTAAAAACTACAATCATTCATGCCTGTATAAATTGCCCATTATGCCCTCACCAAATCTGGTTAGCATGGATGCTGTATACCTGTATCCTTCACTAGGATTGCTTGAAGGCACAGTTGTAAGTGTAGGCCGCGGCACTTATCAGGCTTTTGAGATATTTGGACATCCACTACTAAAAAATACAGATATTGAGTTTACTCCGGAATCCATTAAAGGCATGTCGGAGAATCCAAAGTTTCTGGGACAAAAATGCTATGGATTCAATGTAAAATCTTTTGCTACTGAGTATATAAGATACAACAGTTCAATTTATCTTTACTGGCTACTGGAATTATATGCAGAACTAAGCCCTCAGACTGAATTCTGGAGAGACGGTGTTTTTGACAAGCTGGCAGGATCAGATAAACTGCGCACACAAATTGAGGAAGGTCTTAATACTGACGAAATCACTTCTTCCTGGCTTTTTGACTTGCAGCAATACAAACACCTAAGAAAAAAATATTTGTTATACCCCGATTTCGAATAATATGCCCAGAAAAAAACCTGTAAAAAAGGCGCCGAAAAAGGCTGAGATTATTACGCCCGAGAAAAAGGCAAACACATTGCTAAACCAAAGACTTGCCATTGCCATTTTCGGGTTTCTCCTGTATGCAGCTACCATTGGTTTCGACTACACGTTGGACGATACCTTAATGATTACCGGCAACGAGTACACACAAAAAGGTTTCGACGGAGTAAATGAAATCTTCACCACTGATGTTTTCGTTGGTTTTTTTGGAAATCAATCCTCGCTGGTGGCCGGTGGCCGTTACCGCCCCTTCACGCATTTTATGTTTGCGGTTGAACACGAGTTATTTGGAGATAATCCAACACTGCAGCATTTCCTCAATGTATTTTTCTATATTCTTCTATTGCTGGCTCTTTTTGCATTCCTGCGTAAGCTATTGCCACAGGAAAACCGAAAATGGTTTTTACAGCTACCTTTCATTATTACATTATTATTTGCGGCCCATCCACTACATACAGAGGTTGTCAGCAATATAAAAGGCCGCGATGAAATCATTACCATGCTAACTGCAATCCTGAGTTTGCACCTCATGATTAAATGGTTGAAAAGCAGAAAAGTACTACAATTACTAGGATCCGTTGTGCTGTTTTTTATTGCTTTGCTTTCAAAAGAAGCAGCCATTATATGGATTGGTGTACTTCCATTTATTCTGTGGTTCTTTACTGAAAGCAAGCGAAAAGACTATTTCCTTTCGATTGGGATATTACTCATCCCATCTTTGATATATATTTACATACGTTCTCAGGTAGTAGGAGGTCTTCTGGTAACAGAAATAAGTCCGGAGTTATTGAATGATCCGTTTGTAAATTCTACAAAATCACAGGAACTGGCTACGGTGTTCTTTACCTGGCTTATTTATTTTAAATTACTAATATTCCCTCACCCACTTACACACGATTATTATCCAAAGCAAATTGCCATTAGGGATTTCAGTGATCCCATGGTATGGGTTGCAATTGCAGTAGTGCTTTTTACAATCTTCCTCGCTTTACGTGGATTGAAAAAGAAAAAACTCTGGTCGTTTGGAATCATATTTTTCTGGGCCAGTTTCAGCATCTCCTCTAATTTAATTTTCAATATCGGAACTTTTATGAATGAACGTTTTATGTTTGTTCCATTGCTTGGTTTTGTGTTTATTTTAGCCTGGATACTCCAAAATAAACTTGGAAAAGATAAAACACTCACTTATATACTTTTTGCCATTTTGGGGCTGTATTCAATAAAAACAATTTCACGGTCTTTTGCCTGGAAGAACAATCACTCATTGTTTCTCACTGACGTAAGAACTTCGAGCAATAGTGCTAAAGTAAACGTTTCTGCAGCTGAAATCCTCTTGCAGGAAGCTGATGCTGAACAAAATTACATCAAACGAATGGAACTTGTTAATGAAGCCATTGGTTATTTAAACAAAGCACAGGAAATTCACCCTACATATTATGGGGTTTATGATTTGCGTGGAAAGGCATGGTTTCAGTTGAAAGATTACTCAAAATCATTTCAGGATTACAAGTATTGTATGCAGTTAAAACCCGGCAAAACAAACATGCTACACAATATTTATCTTGTCGGACTGGCATGTGTACGTGATACAGTAACCACTACAGGCCATGAGATATATGATTACCTGATTTCTGCACAACCTGATTCTGCGAAACATTATTTTCAGAAAGCACTAATATTTGACCTCGAAAACAAGCCACAGAAAACACTTGAATTTCTCGATGCTGCAATAAAGACAGATTCCGGGTTTGTTGCCGCCTGGAATAAAAAAGGTGAAATATATGGAAGAGTGTTTCACGATCTGGAATCTTCACAAAAATATTTGCTCAAAGCATACTCCATTTCACCTAATAATGTAAGTGTGCTGGAGAATCTGGGCGTTCTGTACGGCATTGCCGGGCAATTTGAGGAATCGAAAAAGTTCTTACTGAAAGCCCACAGACAAAAACCAGATGATCAGCAGATCAAATTCAATCTGGCACAAACCTATGATTTGCTGGGAATGCCCGATAGTGCTGCGTATTATCGTCAGTAGAATCGAAAATCTTGAGTTGAGAATCTAGAATCGTGAAGCACTAAACCTCAAGATTCCAGATTCAAGATTCGTTATTCATGATTCACTCGCAATCGCCTGCATACAAATCCATATACTCAAAAATGATTGTGATGGCTTCGCCGCGCATATCCTGATCGAGTGAAGTGTTTTTACGCACGTCATCTGTGGCTTTATACACGTTACACCAGCTGTAATCGAACTCCACCTGAGCTTTAATGAGACCATGAATAATATTAAAAGTATAGCTGTCAGGATTCATGCTCAATGCCTGCTTTGCAATAGCCAAAGCTTCTGTGCATTCGAAATAATTATCGAGGGCTTTCAAATATGCCAGTGCAAGCAGATTCTCGGCTTTGCGCTGTTTCTTCTTCATACCGTGCTTATCCAGATATTCGCGGTATTTACTATAATTGCTCTGCCCTTCAAAAGTCCACCCCAGAGCATTAATTACAGCCATTTTCTCATCAACAGGGTTTTTCTTCCACAGAAACTCCATAATTTCATCCGTTATCAAACCATTGGCACTTTGAGCTGCAAGGACCATTTCATTATCCATATAGGCCAAATAGAAATCGGTTGAGGTAAGGGGAGAATCGGCTTTTGCGATTGAGAATGCAAAAACTAATACGAGGGGAATGAGTAATTTTTTCATAATTGTGGTTTTTTGTAAAAGTATGAAAAAACCACATTATAGCATCTCAAAAAAATGGGCCATAAGTCACAAACAAAAATCAGAACAAG
>PKSX01000083.1 GCA_002869435.1 Marinilabiliales bacterium
CATGAAAAACAAATACCGAAACGAACCGTATAAATGGGCGGCTTTTGTTTTGGTGAGGTAAAACTAAAAAACATGAAGAAACTAATACTATTATTGACTGTTCTTTCATCTATTAAACTATCAGCACAGAATCAAAAAGTGATTCAAGACCCTAGAGATAATCAAGAATACAATATTGTTAAAATTGGCGATCAAGTTTGGATGTCTGAAAATCTAAAATTTAAAGTTCCAAACGAATCTTGGTGCTATGATGATAATAACTCATACTGTGTAACATATGGTCGATTATACACGTGGAAAACTGCCCAAGAAGCTTGTCCAAAGGGTTGGCATTTACCTTCAATAAATGAATGGATCACATTACTGTATAATAATGGAGGTGAAGGTCCAAATGCATATAGTGAATTAATTAAAAGCGGTGTTGATCATTTCAATGCACAACTAGGGGGGGTCTTGGGATCGTCAGGACATTTTGCAAGAGTTGAAGAAGCAACTGCATATTGGACATCTACTTTACTTGACGAAGGAGTTCCATGGTCAGTAATGTTTTATGGTGGGGACCAAGAATGTGTTCATCGATATTCAGATATTTTCTCTGGGAAATGCTATGTTAGATGTATTCAAGATGTCTATAACTATAGCAACATAGCCCCTTTAAATACAATTCAAGAATACAAAAGAATTGGACCTTTTAATTCTGATGGTATTGCATGGGCAAAACTAAATAACTCATATGGATATATAAATGAAGATTACTCTATTGCAATTGATTTTGAATACACTGATGCAAATAGTTTCAGTGAAGATCTTGCCTTAGTTAAGCAATTCGGCAAATATGGTTATATAAACAAGCTTGGTGAAGTAGTTATTCCATTCCACTATACATATGCATATGACTTTAGTGAAGGCCTAGCAGCTGTTCAGATTAAAGAAGATGGTAATTTTGGTTTTATAAATAAACAAGGCGAAATTGTTCTTCCATTTAAGTACAACAATTTTTATGGATTGTCCTTCTCTGAGGGTCTTGCTGTTGTTAGCGAAAATGGCAAATATGGATATATAGATAAGTTTGGAAATACAATTATTGCTTTCAAATATGATTATGCACTTAATTTCTCTGAAGGTCTTGCTGCATGTGAATTAAACAATAAGACTGGGTATATTAATAAAGGAGGTGAAACAGTTATAGACTTTCAGTATGAACATGGAAGTTTATACTCAAACAACATTGCCAGAGTTGGTATACTTACCCCAGATTCCAACACAGCAATAATTTTCATAAACAAACAAGGACAGAACATATTTGGGGATCATTATGAAAGAGCATCACAGCAAAAGGATGGATATTTTATAGTTGAAAAGAGCGATAAATATAGTATTCTAAAAAACACTGGAGAAGTAATAGTTCCTTTTGAATTTGACAGTTATTATATATCTGATAATTTCTTAGATGGAAGTATGTGCTTAAAGCGAAATGGGAAATGGGTTTTTATCGACAGCACTGGGAACCAGTTCATCAAGGAGGAATATGATACAGCTTACCCATTTGATGGAGAATTTGCAGAAGTGTTTTATAATAATAACTGGAGCTACATTGACAAAGATGCAAATATATATGAAATGAATAATTTCAACTCATATTCATGGTCGTACTTAGATGATTACGCATTTGTTACAAACTGTGCAGCATCAATGAATCTAGAGGAAGGCGTAAATGAGTTCATTGACAAGAATGGGTGTTGCGAATGCCTACTGGATTTTTATAAAACAAAAGAATTAACAGAGGAAGAGCTATTACTTGGTGCAATTAGCCAAGAAGAAATGTCAAAAGCGTCTTTTCGCTGTTTACTCTATAATTCAAATGCAGAGTTTATTACCAGAACAATGGTCACTCAGTTTTTACCTTATAATGATTTAGATTCAGCTATTGAATTGGCAAATCTTGCAACCATTAAAGCAAGAGCAGAATTTAGTGCTGATAGCATTGATTTAGCAACATACTTGATGAATAATGCATTTGTTTATAAAGAGTCTTCCAAATTGAAGGAAGCAGAGAAACTATATATTGAAGCAAAACAAATACTTGTACTAAATAATGATACAAATAGTGATGACTATATTAGAGTTCTTTCAAATCTTGGAGAAATACAATATGAAACCGAAAACATCTCAGGTGGTATTGAAACATTTGAGGAATTGATATCAAAGCATGAATCTAGTTCAATAAAAGATTCACTTGATTATGCTGGCTATTTAATGAAATTAGGTAATTTATATATACAAAACTTTGATTTAGAAAATGGTGAAAAATACCTGGTTGAAGCAAAAGAACTTAGAGAGTCTATTTTTAATAAATACCTAAAAATAAACAATATGGAGTTATCAGATTTATCTCCAAACAAGTTTAATGTTTTAATGAGTGATGACTTTATTGATTATGGCAACAATGAAATGATGGTATATTTAGCAGCAATTTCATATTCTGTACCGCTGAATAATTTAGCTGATTTCTATAAAGTAACAAGTCAGTATGATAAAGCAATAGAATATCAAGAAAAATCAATTGATATAATCAAGAGAACCTTTGGAAAAGAGTCTTTTTTCTATAGTACTGCAATTTCAAATCTTGCCGGAATATATTATTATGAATATAGAAATCAAAGTCGTAATAGAAGTAATATTAGTAAAGCTGAAGATTTATTAAGTGAAGCATACATTCTAAACACACTGCTATTCGGTGATTCTGTAAATGTCTATCAAGTTTTTCCAAGCCTAACTACTATTCATATAGAAAATGAAAATTATGAAAGTGCTGAAGAGTTACTTTTGGAAACAAGTCAATATTTTTATAAGAATGATACTTTATCATTATTTTATGCAGACCATTTAGGTTTGTTTTCAGCATTTTATTCAATGATAGGTGAATATGAAAAAGCATTGGAGTTAATTAATAAATCATTGTCGATTATTGAACTAAAAAGAGGAAAAGACCATCATGATTATATAGGACATTTAGAACCTTTAGCAATGTGTTATTATGGTCTCGGCAAATATGAGAATGTTGGCTCAATTTCAATAAGTATACTTGATATGATTGAGCGAGAAAAATCAAAATTGCAATTATATATGAGTGAAAATGAAAAGCTCAAACTTTTACAATCATATACAAGACCAAAACATTTTGCATATTCAATGATATATTCAATAGGAAAACTTAATGATAATTTAAGCATAGCAATGTATAATCATGAACTGTTTTCCAAATCAAGTATTCTAAATCAAACTAAGCAATTTAATAATCAGTTATATAACGCTAATAAATCAAATAATAAGTTAATCTATCGTCTTAATTATTTCAAAACACTATTGGAAACTCAGTCTAATCTAGATCAAGATGAGAGGTGGTTAAGTATTAAAGCTATTGAAGACAGCATCAGTAGAATTGAAAGACAAATAATAAGTTATGAGACTCAAAACCATTCTGTATATACCGTAGCAGATATAATGGACTTTATTAATAAAAACCAAGTTGCTATTGAATATGTCTCTTTTCAATACCACAATGGTGTAGTTTTTACCGACAGCATTATATACATGGCCCTTGTCCTACGCCTCGGAGACGAGCAACCACATCTTATACCTCTCTTCGAACAAAAGCAAATAGACAGTCTTTTTGTTTCAACCGGTCAGGATCAATATATGGCAGACTTGCTTTATCGTGGAGGGGAGCTTACAGGAGAAGAGAACTTTATCGATTACAGCCAAAGACTCTATGAGTTGGTATGGCAGCCATTTGCACATCTTATCCCTGACGGAAGTGATGTGTATTTCGCGCCTTCTGGCACTTTGCATCAGATATCTTTTGCAGCTATAATGTGTGATGACAGTACAAGACTTTCAGACAAATACAACCTTAACCGCGTTAGTACTACTGCCAAATTGGTAGAGGAGCCCAAAACTTACGAGAGTAATGATATTGTTTTATTCGGTGGCATCAATTACGATACTGACACAGATACAAGAAAAACAATTGCCGAAGAAATTGGTGAATACAATGACTTGGCTTCGCGCTCGCTACCGGAGGACCTTGATAGAGGCAGCAACGAATGGACATATTTAAAAGGAACAGAGAATGAAGTGATTGCCATTTCTGAGCTTGCCAATTCAAATAATGTTTCCAGCACACTGTACAAGGGTGATGAAGCCCTTGAAGATCAATTTAAGCAAATGAGCTCTCCCTCACCCCGCTACGTTCATGTAGCCACACATGGCTTTTTCTTTCCTGATCCTGAAAAGAAGTATGATTATATGTCTATGACTATGGGTAATGAGCAGTTCAATGTCTTTAAAATGTCAGACAACCCGCTAAACCGTGCTGGCTTACTCTTTTCCGGCGCTAATGCTGTATGGACAGGAGGGGAAAGACCTGAAGGGCTGGATGACGGCATACTCACTGCATACGAGGCCTCAAATCTCAACCTTTGGAACACTGAATTGGTAGTACTATCTGCCTGCGAAACCGGTCTGGGCGAAATCAAAGGCAGCGAAGGTGTTTTTGGCTTGCAACGCGCCTTTATGGCTGCCGGTGCAAACTATATTATTATGAGTTTATGGAAAGTACCGGACAAGGAAACCTCTGAGTTTATGACCAGATTCTACGAAGAACTCTTTGCCGGAAAAACCATACCCGAAGCGTTCAACACCACCCGCGAATACATGAAAAACAAATACCGAAACGAGCCGTATAAATGGGCAGCCTTTGTTTTGGTGAGGTAAAAACAGAAATTATGAGAAAAAAACTACTTTTTGAATCGTTTTTAGCCACAATACTGGTTTTTGTGGTATTGCTCGTGCTCTTCTTTTCCATCAATATTTCGTTTAAACCCTTCAATTATATTGTGAAAAGCATAAAACATATCAACCTTAATGATATGTATTTTGCGCAAATTGCCAATAATGAGGTGGATACCAATATCATTATTATCGATGTGGGAACCATGAATCGCGGTGAAATTGCTTTGCTCATTGATAAGGTGGCATCTGAACATCCAGCGGTTATTGGTGTGGATGTATTGTTCAGCTCAATGCTTGAAACAGAATACGATTCTTTGCTTAAAGATGTTTTATATATTAACTCAGACCAGATTGTGATGGCCAAAGATGTGAGCGATGAATCGGGGCAAAACCTGTATTGGGAATTGGAAGGTCTGATGAATGGTCACATAGGACTTCTGTCAAATGAGCACAATACCGAAACCGTTAGGGAGTTTATGCCTTCAGTGAAATATGATTCGGAAGAAATTCCTGCATTTGCTGTTCAGATTTTGGAAAGATATAAACCGGAAGCGGTAGAGCAATTGCATAAAAGGCATCACGAAAAAGAGAGAATCAATTACATAGGTAATCTCGATGCATTTAAGCATTACTCAGGTGGCGAATTTATGCTTAGAGAAAATGATGGTTTGCTTCAGGATAAAATTGTTCTGCTTGGATATTGTGGTCTTGAAAATACCGGAACTACTGATGTTACCGATAAATTTTATACGCCGCTTGGTTTTAATATGGATCCGCATCGCTTACCCGATACCTATGGAATTGTTTTACATGCCAATATCATTTCAATGATGCTTAATGATAATTACATTAATCCTGCTCCATATTGGCTTATATATCTCATCACAATAGTTTTGACATTTTTGCATGTATGGTTTTTCTCTTTTTTCTATGTGAAAAAACATCTGTATTATCATGTAGCTGCCAAATTAATGCAATTGGTCAGTTTTACACTTATTCTGTGGGTTGTCTTTCTGATTTTTAGTCGTTTTGGCATATATGTTCCAACAAAATATTTCCTTGTTACGATAATACTGTCTGTAGATGTGCTATATTTGTATGAGGCTTTGGCCGTGTTTTTACACAAAAAACTGAATTGGAAAAGTCTCTTTGTTCATTAAAAATTACATTATGCGTATAGTAATTGTCTTTTTAATCATTTTTTCGACTTTTACAGCTTTTGGACAGGATGAGTCGGAGCTGCTTATCTTTAATGCTGATGGGAATTCATATATACAAAGGTCAGGAACTAAAATATCCAATATCGACGGAGCAGAGTTTAAAAAAGATGATTTGCTATTCATTATAAATGGCAGTGTCACCATAATAAGTAGACAAAATAAGCGTGTAACCCTGAATGAGAATGGGAAATACAATTACAATAAAGTGTACAATTTAATGCAAAAAGCCGAAGCCTCTGTTACCAATAAGTATTTCGTGAATGTTTGGGATCAAATGAATAATAAACATGAAAATATGAATTACAGGGGAGGTGTTGTGCGCGGTGATGCAGTGCCTTCTTTCCCGGTCGATAGTGCTGTAATTCTTTCTGATTCCATTTGTTTTGAATACATAAAAGAAGGCGAAACGCCGGGAGGAATTTCCATCAAAAACGAGCAATTTAGAGAACTTTTTTATCTCAATCTTACTGACAACAGTATTGTTATGCCTTTATCTGACATCAATAATGCTGAAACCGGCATTTATTATTATGAATTCGATGGAAGTCCGACACAATGCTTTATTATCCCTTCCAAAGATGAGTTGAATGAAAAACTGGAAGCATTTAATAAAATTATGGAATCATTTTCGTCCTTTAATGATGAAATGAAGGCAAGATTGGTTCGGGATTATATGATCGAGAATAAGGTTTATATTCTGTTGTAATACTGGAGAATTAATTCCTCACAAACAACCATTTCACAGAATGGTATAATCCGATACCGATATATCCAAGTAATCCGGGTTTCTTTTCTCTTTAACATAAATGGTAATGGTGGATAACTCGCTTAAGTGGTTCAATCGATTTTCAGATTCATCTTATTTAATCAATAGTATAGGTTTGGTGAGTTTCTTAGTAAAATCACTATTTTTGTGATTAAAGGTAAATACATGGATAAAGATAATGCCATTGATTTCAAGTATGTAGATCCCAAGGGTAGCCTTGGATTATTGGCTGCCGGATATAAAGGCGTTATAATATGGAAAAACGCCAGACTGTCAGCAGGATTAAAAAATTATGCCGATCCTGAAGTAGTATTCGATTCAAAGCAGATTATTCCAAGAAAGAAGGGGGAGAAAAAAGATGAGAAATAAGAAAAAAGTTCTGCTTATTGGGTGGGATGCTGCAGATTGGAATACTATAATGCCTTTGGTGGATGCAGGTAAAATGCCGGCGATGAAAAAAATTATTGAGGGTGGTATTATTGGAAATATTGCCACTCTGGATCCTCCCCTTTC
>PKSX01000051.1 GCA_002869435.1 Marinilabiliales bacterium
AAGCGGGGCTTTTTCTTCTATGATATCGCCGATCATACGCGAGTAATAACTGTATTGCTCCAGGTCGCCACGAATAAAAACAGCATCGGAGCAGAGCCTTCGGGCAAATTTTATTGACATGCCCGAATGCACACCAAAACTACGGGCCTCGTAGCTGCAACCCGATACCACCGAGCGCCCCGAGGTGCCGCCCACAATAACGGGTTTGCCCACGAGAGAGGAGTCGCGCAGCCGCTCCACCGACACAAAAAAAGTGTCGAGATCCAGATGTAAAACACTTCGCATGATTAGAAAATAATCAAATAAAACGACTATAATATAATCATTATTGTTATGCCGTGCAATTATTTTTTCCATACCTTTGAAAAAAATCAAACGCTATGAAAAAACTACAGTTATTATTATTGGTATTCGCTATGGGTGTAATGGTATCATGCAGCCAGAGCAATAAAAAGAATGATGAGCTTGTAAATGAGGATGAAGTTGCTGTAAATGATGAGGTGGTTGAAGAGGATGATGTACGTGTTGTTGAACTCGACCCTGATTCAAAACAGTATCAGATATGTGGCATGTGGCAGGATATAAATGATGAGGAATACAAAATGGAAATCACGGCCAATAAATTTAAGAACTATGTTGACGGAGGTTTGAACTGGGATCAGGATTATGTTCTTGCAGCCTCTGATGACCTGGAAAACATTGAGGAAGATGAGAACGGATCATTTATCCTCGTTTATGATGGCGATGGGGAGATTTTCTATGCCTGTGAAGTAAAGGAATTGTCCGAAAACCGATTGGTTGTAGAGCATTTCGTTGGGGGCTCGGCAGGAAACCATTTGGAATTTGAGCGGGAGTAGACCTGATTGTTTAGACTCTTATTGATGTAGATTATCTTGATATCCCGGGTAGAAAACTTCAAAATCTTTTCGGTAGATATTGAAGATTCTTTGTTTTTGTTCGGTAGTAAGTTCAAGTTCTTTTTCCGGAGTCTTATTCAAATGTTCCAGCTCCGTGGAAGAAACACCAATTTTGGAGGCCAGATATTCAAAATCACGATTCAGGTTTTCCAGACGCCCCACAAAATCTACATGATTTAAATCAATCAGTGCATTTTGGGCTCTCAGGTGTTCGTCGCATTTGTTTATGTTCAGGGTTTCCACCCAAGATAGAAAATTATCAAGCTCCTTCATGTCTTCCCATTTTGATTCAGGAAATACAAAATAGTTTTGCCGGAGAATTTTATCTTTCCATACACTGATAAAACGTGCTTCGGGATGACGTACAAATGCAAATTTGAAATATTTTCTGAACATACGCGGACTGTAAGCCATGAGTGATCCGTAAATGTATTGGCCTTTTTTAGCGTCTTCTCTTAGTTTTTTATCAATCGTTCTTGATGCTACTTTATAAGTTCTGTACCAAAGTGCTTTATGCTTGTAATCATAAGAAAGAAAGTACTTTTTTCTTTTAAAAATAGAGAGAAAGTACTTATTGAAGTAGAAATGCTTCAGTTTATATTTGAACATCCCGTATTGGTTTTAATAAGAAACGCAAAGTTAGTTATTTTTTACTGCTTTACTTCCCCTTTTTCCAATGTGTCAAATAATAGGTTCTTTCTGTTTTCAACAGTGAAATCATCCACTATTCTTTGTCGAGCTTTTTTCCCAAGTTCTGTTTTCTTTTCAAATGTAGCTGTGAGTATAAGTTCGATGAGCTCTTTCTCATCTCTGTGCTGAACTACATATCCCGAATCCCCGATAATATAGGGCATGGCATTGGTGTTGGCTACAATCGGAATGCAACCGCAGGCCATGGCTTCACACAGCGCAACCCCGAATCCCTCAAAAATGGAAAGCTGTAAATAGTAAGTGGCTTCACTGTATATCTCAAGCAAACTTTCGGGTTGTGTCCGACCAATGAATCGTACATTTTCAGGAATTTTATTTAGATGTGCAGGTTTTTCAATCCCAATGAATGTAAAATCATACTGAGGCAGACTTGGCGCAATATTCAAAATTATTTCGCCACCTTTTCTTACAAATTGTCCCGGTGATAATACAGTGATAAACTGATTCGGCTTTCTCTCCTTGTTCAGATTTTGCCATTTTTCGGTATCTATTGCATTCGGGATAACAATTTTTGGCGTTTTATTCTTTGGGAAAAAGTGTTCTATGCCTTGTTTAATAATACGGCCTTTTTCGTAATAAGTGTTTTCAGTATATATGAGTGATTCGCTTACCGGGAGAAGATAGGATGCCCGTCTATAAGATTTGCGCAGAATTGTTCGTAGCAATGGCTTTCGCATATTACCGTATTTAATTTCCGGGAAACCTGCAGCATCAGTTCCGTGAATGATTATGTAGCTGGGTTTTTTATGCCATTTTGCCATTAGGGTAGGAAGCCATGCCCACCAGCCGCCAAAAGAAATAATTACATGTTCCGTTTTGCGCAGATTCTTTAGTAAAAAAAAGAACTGGCGTATCAGAATAATTGGCATCAGGTGCTTTTTCTGCCAGGGGTATGAATTTTCAACGACCTCATAACGTTCTTTCAGGATCTCAATATCGAGCCGGATAAAGGAAGCCATTTTGGGAAATATGAAAATAATTTTGCCCATGTCTTTTGCAAAGTTATCAATTCCATACTAATGGAATGCTATAAAATTTGGATTGAATAATCTTATACCTTACATTTGTTATATATTAGTTTTATGAAAAAGATTTCAATATACATTTTTTTGTTCTTAGTGTTCTCTGTAACTATTTATGCACAGATTCTACCGGATAGTCTGATTTTATATGTCCCGTTTAGTGGAAATGCAAACGATTATAGCGGTAATAATTTTCATGGAACCATGAATGGAGCGGTTTTGACTGCTGATAAAGATGGTGTTCCAAATAATGCTTGTTATTTTGATGGTACAGATGATTATGTGGAGTTTCCTGTTGATTCGATTTTAGACCCTGATTTCCCCTTCACTGTGGCTGCATGGATTTATTCTTATGATTATGCAGGTACAGGGTTTAGGGTGATTGCATCTGATTTTAAGACGGATCATTATTATACCGGTTTTTGGATACTAATTGACATATATGGTTATCTTGCCATGGGTGTCGGAGATGGAGGTGGTATAGGTTCATCCTCATATCGCTCAAGGAAGTCTTCAATAGTTTTAAGTAATTATACATGGTATTATATTGTTTGTGTGTTTAATGATTTCAACGATTTCACAATTTATATTGACTGTGAAGATAGATCAGGTGTATATGCAGGTGCCGGGTCCTCATATGTAAAAGAGATATCCAGACCATTATCACTAGGAAGACATAATTCGGGGTATCCCAGCCACACTTATGGACAAGGTATTATAGATGAGGTTTCAATTTGGTCAAGAGCTGTACCGGCATCAGAGATTCTGGGTGCATGTGGTAGTAATGACACCATTTTAGTTGAAATTGACACTGCTTTTTGTGAAGGAACTCAATTTCTTTTTGAGGGGCAGACTATTTCCGCAGAAGGGGATTATACCTTTTCCTATACTTCTGTTTTGGGATACGATAGTATTATTATACTTCATGCTTCATATATTGAGATGCCGACAGTAACATTACCAGAAGATTTTTCTATGTGCTACGGCGAGTCTTATACATTGAATCCGTTAGTTAACGGTACATATCTCTCTTATCAGTGGTCAGATTCATACACTGAGTTTTCACGAATAATTATTGATGAAGGATTATATGTTTTTGAGGTTACTAATGAATGCGGGACAGTTCAGGATGATGTGTATGTTACAATAGACAGTTGCCTGAGTGAAATTTGGTTTCCTAATGTTTTTACCCCAAATGGTGATATTCACAATCCGGTATTTAAGCCGGAGGGAGTGAATATTTTTGATTTTCGCATGATGATTTTCAATCGTTGGGGTCAGCTTGTTTTTGAGACTAATGATTTTGAAGCAGGGTGGGATGGAACTTTTAAAGGTAAAGAATGCCCCGAGGGTGTATATTTCTGGATTGCAACCTATAGTTTGTATGGTAATACTGACATGATTACTGAATCAGCAAAAGGAAGTGTAACATTATTTAGATAAAAAGAAATATCCCGCCTCAGCAGGATATTTCAACAGAAGTAATAAATAAAAATCTTCTTTATTTGGCATAAGCCACGGCTCGGGTTTCCCTGATAACCGTGATCTTGATTTGTCCGGGATATGTCATTTCTTCCTGAATTCGTTTACTCAGGTCTAATGATAATTGTGCACTGGCATCGTCGGTGATTTGTTCTGCACCTACAATTACACGTAATTCGCGCCCGGCCTGAATGGCATAGGTTTTTTGAACACCATCGTATGAAAGTGCAATGGCCTCAAGTTCCTGTAAACGGTTGATGTAGGATTCAACAACTTCGCGGCGTGCTCCGGGACGTGCACCTGAAATAGCATCACAAACCTGAACAATTGGAGAAATGAGCGATGTCATTTCAATATCCTCATGGTGAGAACCAATAGCATTGATTACATCAGGATGCTCTTTAAATCTTTCTGCCAGTTTCATACCAAGCATAGCATGTGGCATGTCGGGTTCGTTATCCGGAACTTTACCAATGTCGTGCAACAATCCGGCGCGTTTGGCAAGTTTTACATTAAGTCCAAGCTCTGAAGCCATGGTGGCACAAAGTCTGGCGACTTCCTTACTATGCTGCAGCAGATTTTGTCCGTATGAAGAACGATATTTCATTTTACCAATCATACGAACCAGTTCATGGTTCATGTTGTGGATACCCAGATCAATAAGGGATTTCTTACCCACTTCGGCAATTTCCTGCTCAATTGATTTTTTCACCTTGCTCACTACTTCTTCAATACGTGCAGGGTGAATACGGCCGTCAGCAACAAGTTTTTCAAGTGACTGACGCGCAATTTCACGGCGTACCGGATCAAAAGCAGAAAGAATAATGGTTTCAGGAGTATCGTCGATTACGATCTCAACACCTGTAGCTGCTTCCAGTGCTTTAATGTTACGACCTTCGCGGCCAATAATACGCCCTTTGATTTCGTCATTTTCAATAGGGAAACTGGATACTGCATTTTCCGATGCATGATCGGTTGCAGTACGCTGAATGGTTTCAATAATAACCTTCTTGGCTTCCTTATTGGCATTGAGTTTAGCTTCTTCCACAATGTCTTTTACATAAGCCATTGCATCGGTTTTGGCTTCTTCTTTCAGTGATTCAAGGAGTTCAGCTTTAGCTTCCTCAGCTGAAAGACCGGAGATGGTCTCCAGTTGCTGTACTCTTTGTTTTTGGAATTTGTCAAGTTCTTCTTGCTTTTTATTGAGAACTTCACTTTGTTTGGCAAGATTTTCTTTAAGGGTGTTGAGTTCTTTGCTTTTTCGCTGGAAGTCTTCATGTTTTTGGTTCAAACTGATTTCGCGCTGTTTGAGTTTGTTTTCAGTCTGACTGATTCTTTTGTCTCGCTCATTCACTCTTTTCTCGTGCTCAGATTTGAGCTGAAGAAACTTCTCCTTGGCTTCCAGAATCTTCTTTTGCTTAATCATGTCGGCTTCCTTCTGCGTCTCTTCCATCAGTAGCTTTTTCTTTCGCTGAGCATTCTTTCTGAAAATAAATGCCCAAAGCAGAATGGCAGCAACCAGAACACCGATCTCAATGAATAGCAATTCTAGTGTATTTTCCATAGTTAATTCGTTTTAATAAAAAAACCCGCGATTATTCGCGAAAAGGGTTTCATAAACCCCAATAAAAACACGTATAGGGTGGCCTGAACTTTCAAGCTTCCGCTGCTACATAATGTAGGTCCACCGAAGTGGATGCGGCCTGCTTTAGGGCTCAATGAGCTTACCCTAAAATTAATTCTGTTGAGTTTAATCAACCAAAAGTATCGACGAATAATGCGGGTCAAAATCTTTATATTCAAAGAACTAAACAGCTTTCAATAAAGTTTGATGAATTTCGGATAAGTCTTTTTTTAGTTTTTCCGAATGGTCATCATCTTTTGTATCTGCTTTCAACAAAGCCGCTGTAAAACTTAAGGTTACCATCGACAGTAGGTCCCGTTTATCGGTATATTGATACTGCCGGCTGTATTCCTTAATTCGATCATTTATCGTTTCAGCAGCCTGCCGAATTATTGCTTCATCTTTTCTTTCCACCGACAAAGTGTATTTCCTCTCCGCTATGAAGACCGATATGTTGATCAGGTCACTCATTAATCATCCAGTAATTTTATACACGTGTCGATTTCCCGTATAATATCCATCACTTTTTTTCTGGTCGATTGCAAATCTCCTGCACTTCCAATAACGTGTCCCATCTTCTGAGCCGACATTTGCTCCTCTTTTATTCTTAAGCGCTGCCGGTTTTCGTCATTTTCCAGTTGCAGACGATTCTTTTCCTCAATCAGAACGGATAATTCTCTTTTGGCAGAGTCTCTCTGACCGATGAGCTTTTGAATATTATCCCCTATATCCCTTATCATCCGGTCGAAATCTTCCATCGAAATAGTATTATCCAACAGCAAAATTAATAAATTTTACATGGTAAAGTCAAATTTATTTTGGAATGGGACTTTTGACTTTTGTTTTTAAGAATATTAATCAATAGAAACTAGTTGCGTTAGAGTTTATTTCAATAGAGGTTTTGAGGTAGAATAAATTGCTACCGCCGAGAAAAACAATTGTTTTTGTGATAGCGAAGTTAGTGATAATCGGCGTGAAACAAAAGGTTTCCAATAGGATTATAGGCGGTTCGCAAACAAATTTATAATTACCATTTTATAATTTCAAATCTTACATTACTAACTTCCCAAATATCCTAACCACCTCCACCGCCTCTTTAACATCATGAACACGTAAAATTCCGGCGCCTTTCATTAAAGCAATGGTGTTTAGGGCTGTGGTTCCGTTAAGCGATTCTTCGGGCGTAATGCCCAGTGCTTTGTAGATCATGGATTTGCGGCTAAGACCGGCCAAAACCGGTGCTCCGTGGTAGGTGAGCATCTGCATTTTGTCCAGCAACTCGTAGTTCTGCTCAATGGTTTTGCTGAATCCGAAACCGGGATCGATAATGATATCGTTGATGCCGATTCCTCGTAAATAATTCAGTCTTTCCACAAAAAAGCTGTTCACCTCACGAATTAGGTTTTCGTAATCGGTCAGGCTTTGCATGTTTTTGGGGTCGCCTTTCATGTGCATAATGATATACGGACATTTATGACG
>PKSX01000076.1 GCA_002869435.1 Marinilabiliales bacterium
CAAAGCTGCAAAAACGCCCGCAAGCACAATGCATGGGTTTCATTGAATTATTTTGTTTTTCCAGGCTTCAATGATTGCGATGCGGAGGAACAGGCCTTAACGAATTTCATTTCTGAAGGAAATCCCACCATGATTCAGTGGCGCAATTTCAATATTGATCCGGAGTGGTATTCTTCGTTATTTGAGGAGGCTCCTGAGGCTTTTGGGATCAAGAATTACATGCAGCGGATCCGGGACAAATTTCCTCATTTATATCACGGATATTTTAATCCGGGGGAGGAGATTATTCGGATGTATTTGGGGAAAGATCAATAAAATTTCAATTTTTCATTTTTGCCATAGTGTTTTGGCACAATTTTCATGCGCCACCCGAAAATTGCGCCAAAACAGGATGATACTTGCATAATAGCCCCGCATTTCGCTTCGCTCATACGGGGCTATTATTATTTGACCCCTTCGGGGTCGCGGCGCGGCAAGGTGTCAGACACCTGAAGGGATGTCTGACACTTGCGGGAACAAGCTAAGAATCATCAATTTCTCAAACACAAACTCCAAAAATCATCCGCGGGATCAGTGAGATCTGCGGGAGATTTACAAAAAATAAACCCGAATTTCCCTCCCAACGTTTTGTTATTCTGAATAATTCACTAATTTTGTGGCTCTTTTTGAATTTAAAATTGTTTAAATACGAACGTAATGAAAGTATATCAAACCAATGAGATCCGCAACGTAGCATTGATAGGCGGAGCCAAAGCTGGAAAGACTACTCTGGCAGAATGCATGCTTTTCGAAGGTGGTGTAATCAATCGCCGCGGTAGCATCGATGACAAAAACACAGTTTCAGATTATCGTGAAATTGAATTAGAGAGAGAAAACTCAGTTTTTTCAACTGTTCTTTACAGCGAGTTTGATGGTAAGAAAATCAATATTATAGACACTCCCGGATTTGATGATTTCGTGGGTGAAATTATTGCCGGAATTCATGTGGCTGATATGCCATTGATGATAATTAATGCTCAAAACGGCATTGAAGTTACTACTGAAATCACATGGCGCCTGATGAATGAAACCGGAAAACCTGTTTCTTTCGTTATCAACCAGCTCGACCACGATAAAGCCAATTTCGATGAAACACTGAAGGAACTTCAGGGTCATTTCGGAAACAAGGTTGTTGCTGCCCAGTTCCCTGTATCAACAGGTCAGGGATTCGACAGTATTGTTGATGTACTTGAAATGAAGCTTTACAAATACAAAGATGGCAAAGCAGAAATCAGTGATATTCCTGCCGACCTTGCAGGTAAAGCGGAAGAGCTTCGTGGTGCACTTATTGAAGCCGCTGCCGAGAGTGATGAAGCATTGATGGAAAAATACTTCGAGAATGGTGAACTTACCGACGAAGAATTTTACAATGGATTTGTAAGTTCTATCATACAACGCAATGTGTTTCCATTATTCTGTGCCAGCTCTAAGCATAGTGTTGGAACAACCGGAATCATGACATTCATCAGTAAGTATGCTCCGGCTCCAAATCAGGTTGAAGCCATGAAAACCGTTAAAGACGAGGTTGTTGAGATGAAAGTTGAGGATCAGTTTTCAGCATTGGTTTTCAAAACATCTGTTGAACCTCACCTTGGTGAAGTAAACTTCATGAAAATTGCTGCAGGTGAAATCTCAGAAGGCAGTGACGCCATTAATGCGAAAAACGACACTAAGGAACGTATTACTCAGTTATTGGTTGTTGCCGGTAAAAACCGTGAAAAAGTTTCTAAAGCAGTTGCCGGTGATATTGTTGCCACAGTAAAACTGAAATCAACCGGAACAAATCATACGCTGAATGCACCAAAACGCAATACCGGTGAACTGGCCATGATTCAATATCCGGATCCCAAATTCCGTACAGCCATTAAAGCGGTTAACACTGCTGATGATGAGAAACTTGGCGGAATTCTGACTGAGCTCAGAAAAATTGATCCAACTATCCTGGTTGAGTACTCAAAAGAACTAAAACAAATTATTATCAGTTGCCAGGGTGAAATGCACATGAGTGCTGCCAAATGGCATATTGAAACCATTGAGAAAGTTCAACTGGAACTTATACCGCCAAAAATTCCTTATCGCGAAACCATTACCAAGAGTGCTAAGGCGAATTACCGTCACAAAAAGCAGTCAGGTGGATCAGGTCAGTTTGGTGAAGTATATATGATGATTGAGCCCTATAAAGAAGGCATGAGCTGGACTACTGAATTTCCTGTTCGTGGAACAGACGAGCATCCATTACCATGGGGCGGAAAACTCATCTTCAACAACTGTATTGTGGGTGGTGCCATTGATGCACGTTTCCATCCTGCAATTCTGAAAGGTATCATGGAAAAAATGGAAGAAGGTCCACTGACCGGTTCTTATGCCCGTGATATTGTGGTTTACATTTATGATGGTAAAATGCACCCGGTAGATTCAAATGAGATTTCATTTAAACTTGCCGGACGTCACGCTTTCCGTGAAGCATTTAAAAATGCCGGTCCTAAGATTCTCGAACCTATTTACGATGTGGAAGTATTCGTACCTGCCGATCGCATGGGTGATGTTATGACTGACCTTCAGGGACGTCGTGGAATCGTAATGGGAATGGACAGTGAAGGAAACTACCAGAAGATTCGCGCCCGTATTCCTCTGGCCGAACTGAATAAATACTCAACTGCCTTAAGCTCACTTACATCAGGTAAGGCAACCTATACCATGAAATTCTTTGAATATCAGCAGGTGCCATCAGATGTACAAACCACACTGCTAAAAGCATACGAAGAGCAGGAAGCAGAAGAAGAATAAAAACATTGCAGGGAACCTTCGGGTTCCCTTTTTTCATTAATCCATACAATCATGCTCAGACATATTGGTTTGCAGATCCATGATGAAACTGAAGTGAAGAATTTCTATGAAGAGATTCTGAAGTTCAAGGAAATAAATCGTTTCAAACTCCATCCGGAAACAGCAAAAACAGTCTTTAAAAGCAACGACACCGTTGAGGTCGTTCGCATGAAGCAATTTGATATTATGATTGAATTGCTTATTTGCCCACATTCGGAGACTCAAAACATGAGTCACCTTGCATTTGAATTCTGGAAAACCGGAAAAATCATTGAGAAAGCCAAAGACAAAGGCTATGAGGTGATTGAGTATGTAAAACCTGGTGGAGTCAATGCCCGGTATATCAAAGATAAAGCAGGAAATCTTTTTGAAATAAAGGATATCAACCTGATTTAAATTTCCAATGCAATCTTTTTCTTTGTATTATTGTCTGTAAATTACCAACCAAGTATTTTGCATTATGAGATTATTTGTACTGACAGGGGTCGTATTTCTATTTACAACATTTTCCGGGTTTTCTCAAATCCTACCCAAGGGGATGACCGAAAAGGAAAAGGCGATGATGAGTTCTTATGTTTTTCCAAAGGGAAAGGGGATAACAAGCCCGCCAACATGGCAACCGAGGGCGATGGGAGAATGGGAAGAGATTGACGCCTTGCTGATTACATGGACTTCATATCATTCTGTTCTTGCTCAGATTGTTGATGCAGCACAGGAAGAATGTACTGTTCTCATAGCATGTTCAGACTCGAACTCGGTTAAAAGCAGTTTAAGCGGATATGGAGTTCCTCTGACAAATCTGGATTTCATTGAAGTTCCTTATAATTCTGTTTGGATTCGCGACTACGGTGCCCACACAATATATAAAAATGAAGTAGACAGTCATGCACTTGTGGACTGGACATATAATCGGCCACGTCCATACGATGATGCCATGCCTGCACTTCATGCTTCCTGGGCAGGACTTGATATGTATGAAATGACTACCGCTCCCTGGGACTTTGTTGCAACCGGTGGTAATTTAATGGTTGACGGATTTGGCACTGCCATGTCGAGCCAACTCATTGTAAATGAGAACCCAAGTCACTCTATTGCTGAAATTGACACCATAATGAAGCGATTTCTGGGTATTGACACTTATGTGTTATTCCCAACCCTTCCATACGATGGCATTCATCATATTGACATGCACATGAAGTTTTTGGATGAGGAAACCATATTGCTTGGCGAATATCCAAGTGGAATTTCAGACGGCCCGCAAATAGAAGCCAACCTGGCATGGATGCAAAGCAATTACATGAGCATGTATGGCACTCCATACAGAATAATTCGCATTCCTATGCTCCCGAATTTAAGTGGAACTATGTGGCCCAGCAACGGTGCATATTACCGTACATATACCAATGGTGTATTTGTTAATAACACCTATATCTACCCCAGTTATTACGAAAAATACGATACTACGGCATACAGAATTTATCAGGAGGTTTTACCGGGGTACAATCTTGTTCCTATTGATTGCGATCCGGATCCGATTAGCGCCAGTGGTGCCATTCATTGTATTACAAATTGCATTGGTATTTCTAACCCATTACTGATTTCACACCAGAGACTGAATGATCAAACTACACCCGGAAACTATCAGGTAGATGCTTATATAACTCATTCTAGTGGTATTTCATCTGCAACAATTTATTATAAAACAACTATGGCCGGTTCTTACCAAAGTGTAACAATGAGCAATACCGGTGGTAATGACTGGACCGGATATATACCACAACAAAGCTCAGGAGATAGCGTGTATTATTACATACACGCACAGGCTGTAAGTGGCAAACAACAAACCCGCCCCATGCCTGCACCGGATGGATACTGGGCTTTCAGGGTAAATTATTCAGCCGGTATCGCTGATGAGATTATTCCTGCAACGATGATGGATGTATATCCAAATCCGGCAGCGTATTTAACTTGCATTCCGGTTCAAAGCAGTTCTGATTTTACCGGCAGTTTGCAATTGCTCGATGCAAGCGGACGTCTTGTTCAGGTATTGTATGAAGGCAAATTTCCGGCAGGAGAAAGCAATTATTTCTTCAATGCCCTTGGACTTGAATCAGGTTTATACCTTATTATGCTTCAGACAGAAGAAGACGTACAAGTGCAGAAGGTAGTGGTGAGGAATTTCTAGGAATTTTCTTAAATCCCCGAATATGAAACACCTTATTTACATATTATTGGTTGTTTTCCTTGCTGCGTGCGGAAACAAAAACCAGAGTGATCAGGAAAATGCTGTAAATGAAAATAATGACAGTATTGCAGAAACAAATATTCCTGAAATTGATCCGATTAACGATGAAGAAAACAAGCCGCCCTATTATATTATTGCTGTTAAAGCATTTGCTGAGAAAGACTCTGCAATCTTATTTCTTGAAGATTTACGAAAAAAATATAATAATGCCAATTATCTTTTCATCCCCGACTATAAGTCTTTAAGCGGGAAAGAAATGTATCAGGTATTTCTGGGTCCATACTCAAACGAGAAAAAGGTCATTCCGGCGCTAATGGATTATAAAGAAAGCAATAATGATGCGTATGCCGTGTTGGTAGATCATAATACCCGCAGTCGTAGCATATACAGTCCATATGATATTCGTCAAAACGGAAATAATGTAAAACAGATTTTCATTTATGCAGAACCCTCAGCTGAAAACGAATACTACGAATCGGGAGGAGAAGACTGGGGGTGGTTTGTCAATGACGTAGGTGAGTATTATTCTAATCATCATCCGGAAGTTGAGTTCTTCTACGTATATAATGATGTTCTCAGGCAGAAAGATATTGCCTCCATTGAAGCAGAATTAGATCTTGAAGACAGTTTTGGATATATCCTTATCAATAATGGGAAAAAATCCTTTATCTATCATGATCTTCCCGAAACAGTGATTGACCAGGCCAATAGCTTTTTTGGATTTCCCGGAATTTAGAACTCAATCTTTAGTTGTTCATTCATGTTAAAGCTCAATCGGTGATACGGACTTACTCCATTTTCACCAATTGCCCTCTTATGTTCTTTAGTTGGGTATCCTTTGTTTTTATCCCAGCTATAATATGGAAATTCCATATGAATCTTTTCCATGAATAAATCGCGGTAGGTTTTAGCTAAAATACTTGCTGCAGCAATGCTCTTAAATTTTGCATCTCCCTTTACAATGGTTGAAAATGGCAAATCATTCCAGGGCGAAAACTTATTTCCGTCAACAATGACAAACTCCGGTTTTGCCTGTAATTTATCTAACGCTTTATGCATTGCTAAAATAGATGCTTTTAAAATATTGATCTGATCAATTTCTTTATTATCGACAAAACCCACTGCCCATGCCAGTGCTTTTTCTTCAATAATTTCTTTAAGTTCCATGCGTCGACTCCCGGTGAGCTTTTTGGAATCATCAAGATACTTGTGTGAAAAGCTTTTTGGTAAAATTACTGCTGCAGCCACTACCGGTCCGGCCAGGCAACCACGTCCGGCCTCATCGCACCCTGCTTCGGGATAATTTCCCGAGAAATTATTTTTCAGGCGCGGCATTATCAATCACCTCGTTGAAATACTCAAGATATTTGGTTTTCCATGCATGCACTGAATATTTTTCAATCACGGTTTGGCGACCGGCAGCACCCATCTTCTTTCTTAAAGCCGAATCTTCAATCAATCTGGAAATTTTTTCTACCCACTCATCAGGGTCATTGGCCAGAAAGCCATTTTTACCATCTTCAATAATCTCGGAATTAACTCCTACCGGAGACATTATGGTAGGTATTTCAAGCGCCATGTATTGCAAACCCTTGAACCCACATTTACCGTTAGACCAGTCATCATCAGGCAACGGCATAATACCAATATCAAGTTTTTCCAGATCACTAATTTCAGACTCAAGCGTCCACTGAATACATTTCAAAGGGATTTTATCATTACTGTATTCCTTATCAACAATAAGCCTTACCGATATCTTTTCGTCATATTTTTCTATAATTCTTTCTATAATTGGAACGGCCTGCTCAAAGTGTTTTAATGTAGTTGAAGTGCCTGTCCATCCTACGCAAACAGTGGGTTTTTCATGGTTGTATTCTGATGATCTTTTATGATATTCCGTATCAATTGTTGTAGGCACCACTTTCACATTATCATTAAATATTGAGGCATAATCGGCCAGATATTTATTACCGGCAAAAACCATTGCTGATAAACTAAGATTTTTTTTGATTTTTGAAGGTTTCTTTAGCCACCCCAGACTTGCATTTCCTTCAGACACATCTTTCAACCATATTGAATCATCAAAGTC
>PKSX01000110.1 GCA_002869435.1 Marinilabiliales bacterium
GGAGTAAGTACAACAGATCCTAAAGATAAATTCCAGATTGGGGAAGGCGTAGAGAGTATAACCTTTGGTTCTGCTTTAAACAATGATGCAGGTTGGTTTATCGGATATATGGGAATGAACGTAAAGCGTATTCGGACAAATCAATGGCAAACTTCAAGCTGGATGGTAGAATCGAGTGGTCAGCAGGGCTATGGAGGAGGAGTTATTGCAACCGATGCTGCAGGGAATATGTTTATCATACCGGTAAAACAAACAGGTCTTGCAAATTATCAAATATCAGATGCATCGTTATTCGATCGGAGAATGATTGGAATATATCCCGGAGATTATAATGAAAGTACAGGCGAAATAGGACTGGGATATATGAAAGTACAGGGTAACATAGTTTGTCGCGACCTCGAAGTAACCCTCACCGGCTGGTGGGACGATGTATTTAAGCCCGACTATAAACTCATGAGCATAGAAGAACTTGAACTTTATATTGAACTCAACGGCCATTTACCCGGCATACCGACTGAAGAAGAAGTGGTAGGCCAAACCATGTCCGTGCAGGAAATGAACCTTATGCTGTTGCAAAAAGTGGAAGAACTTTCCCTTTATATTATTGATTTGCATAACCAGATCAATGAACTGAAAGGGGAGTAGCCATGAAAAGTTTATTGAGAATTCTTTTGATCTTATTATCTGCTCCGGCTTCTTCGCAAAATGTAGATTATCATGAATTTACATTTCCATGCGGTGATTATCCGTATGAGTTAATTTGGAGTGATGAGTTTAATGATGGTGTTATAGACCCCGATAAGTGGTTCGTGAAATGGTCATGGGCAATGGATCATGATAATAGTGTGTTGGATTTTTGTTATTTGGAAAATAATGTGTATGAAGAAAATGGTTACTTAAAGTTAGCAACGAGAAAACCAGCTACTCCTGAGATTTTAACTTTTACTGACTCATTAGGACATATTACTTCATATTCTTTTGATTATACATCTGGCTGGATTTATACATTCCAGAGAAATGAATGGTTGTATGGGAAATTTGAAGCCAGAATCAAAATATCGGGTGGTTACGGCCTTTGGCCCGCCTACTGGCTTTTTGGAGGATATCCGTATTGGAATGAGATCGATATCTTTGAATTTTATAAACAGAAGAAGAAAGCTACTAATGGAAATCATACAAAATGCAAAAATCAAGAAAAAAATGAAGAGTATCAGGATAAATTACTGAGTACTAATATAAGAATTGACTGGCGCGACCATGATGGTAAAATCACTAGCGATAACTCAACTTTTAATTCGGGTTTCAATCCTTTATATGATGAGGATTATAGTATCACAGATGAATTTGATCATTTAGCAACTGATTTTCACATTTATACCATGGAATGGGATCCATATAAAATAATATGGAGGTTAGATGGATCAATTATTAGGGAGTATTATCACTATCAATGGTTAACAGGTTATTCTGTTACTGACTGTGATTATCCTACAATTGCATATTCATATATGAGAGGATTATTTGCTAATTATCCAATGGAATTAAACTTCAATACTGCTATTGTTCAAGACACTTTATATAATGGCTATAATTGTATGTGTCCTAATCAAGCACCCGGTGGTTTATATTTGCCAGAAGAAATGGAGATTGATTACATTCGGATTTATAAGAAAGCATTCTGTGGAGAGAATATCTATGTGGCAGATAAAAGATATAAAAAATATGAAACAGAGGTTATTCCGGCAGAAAACATTGATGCAGCTGGTAATAATTATAAGGTAATTTTGGATAGTACGTCTGTTGTTACTTATTTTGCCGGAGGGAGTGTACGTCTTCACCCGGGTTTTCATGCCGTGGCAGGCTCGCATTTTATTGCACGAATCAAACCCTGTACAAATTACCGGAGTATGGAGGATGACAATAAATTTTTGAATACAGATCAGGCATCCATGAATAATGAAGGGATTGTTGTTGATGAAGAGAGCCAAAACCTGTTGATCTTCCCAAACCCCAATAACGGTTGTTTTACATTGTCCTTTGATCCTAATTATACTTCAATCGAAATACTTGATAATTTTGGTAGAAATATTCTGTTTGAAAAGGATGGCATGGATATATGCTGTAGTGGTTATGAGGGAACTTATTTTTTTCGAGTCATATATGACGAGTTAGTTCAAACATATCCATTTGTAATTCAAAAATAAATCTGATGAAAAAGATAGTGTTGTTTTCTATGTTGATAGTATGTTTTTTTGTTCTTTATTCTCAAGAAACAAATAACATTAAAGAAAAATCGTTACAAATTGATCCGTATTTCAATCTGAATACATGGACTTTTGATCCAAAAATAACTTATTATGCATACGAAAGCGGTGTAAATATAATGGTATATACCTTTAATAAATCACATCATCCTTTTCATTTGCATATTGGGCTGTTATATAAAGAAGTGGGATTCGGATTAGGCTTGCCTGATGAAAGATATTCTGCATCTCATCTTGGCTTTGGAGGAGGTATATCAACCGATATATTGATTTCAGACAGGTTCTCGTCTTCACTTTCATGCGAAATATATCGCAGTTTGCAAATTCATACACACTCTGCTCCAAATGTAAATATCAATCGCAATGTTCGGGCACTTCAAAACAAAACAGGTATTACCTTCTATTACAATTTTTCACCAAAAATAGGTTTTGGTATATCGGGGAAAATAGCTCCTTGTTTGGTAACAACAGAACAAAGTTATACTGGCTACTTTGTCGATTATGATCTCATTGATTATGGCTGGCCCTTCTATATCGGAAGTACGATAAGGATCAAATTATGAGTTCGGGGAAATGAGACAAAAAGTATCCATAATAATTACGCTAAGTTTTTGCTTCTTCTTTTTTAAGGGGCATGCTCAGCAAACTCTCCCATGCACCACCATAGAAGTACAGGATCTGAACAGCCAGCAACCATATATAACCGGAACCTGTCTTGAAGTTAGCAGCGATTTACATGTAGCAGCCAAAGACGTAAAAATGGAAGCCGATCAGCGCATACATTTCATGCCGGGAACAAAAATAAGCCCCAACCAGCAGGGTTATTTTCAGGCCAGTATAAGGCCCAATGCCATGGAAGTGGTTTGGATGGAGCCGGGAACTTCAGGTGTGGCAGAACAATACAAAAAAATGGAGCTGGGTGTTCGATTCAATGCTGAAATAGAAACTCACATTGATGAATTTCTTTCAGAAAATCAGTCAGATCTTGCACCAAGACAGTATCTTGATGGCCTGAATCCTTTTGACCCAGATGAAATTGAACTCTATGCCGACTTTTACTATCTGTCCGGGCCGCACATATTTCAGTCGATCCCGGCAAGGCAATATGGCTTTTTTTACAGGGATTATAAAAGAATAATTGATGAGGAATACCCTGAGAACTCTGTTTGGGAAATAATTGAAACAGATTATCGATTTCGAATTCGTTTTGCACCCAGATTTACAGGCAGATGGCGTTGCCGTGTCGGAGTTAATATCAATATTTCAACAAACTACGAGCTTGCTGATTTTGAATTTAATGTAGTACCCTCAGACGGACATGATTTTGTGCAAGTCGGTAGTAGTAACCGTTTTCTGACCATTGCAGACGAAACCTTTTTTCCGGTGGGGATGAACTTGAGTGATCCAAAATGTTATTACGATGTAGCCAATAATGATCCGTATAACTGCGAAAATTATCCGATTACAAATAATGGTGATGATAATCCCGCGGGTTCACAGCCATATGTTTATTGGGTTTACCAGCAGGAACTTAATGCATTAGCCAATGCCGGGGCAAATTATGTCAGATTTGACATATTACCCTGGTTTTCTGAAATTGAATTTGAAAAACTTGCCAATTATGATGACAGAATGAACCGTGCATGGGAATTGGATCAGATAGTAAATACTGCTGAAGAAAATGATTTGTTTATTCATTTTAATACTCATAGACAAACCCCGTTTGAACCAGTGGGGTATTTCTTTACGTGGTGGTGGGACTGGTCAGCACATAATCAATATGGCTCAGGGTTTCCTTGTTCTGTAACAGGGCCATTGGATATGGGTTATTGCTATAATAATGATCCATATCTTGGACTCTCCAGCTGTTTCGATTTTTTTACCGATAATACGGCCATGCATTATTATAAAAACCGGTTGAGGTATTATATAGCACGATACGGGTATTCAACCAATATTGCCGTTTTTGAAACCATGAATGAATCAAATGGTTTTTGTTCTTCAAAGGACTATTCTATTAATGCTAGCACAGGTGATTGTGAAGAAGCTAATAGTGACTATAGACCTTATACAGATGCTTCTAATGCATCTGCATACAGACTGGCTTTGGAAAACTGGCAGCAGGAAATGCTGTATTATATGCAACGTTTTATGGGAGGAAACCAGCATGTATTGAGCTTAAACTATCTTACTGAAGGCCCTAAAGGACCAGATGATCCATATGGAATAATATATGCAGATCTAATTACCGAGCAGAATTACGAAAATTTCCCTGATATTCATAAAAACAGTATGGATATAGCCGCAGAAGTGAATGCTCAGTACAATAAGCCTTTAACCCATGGTGAAACAAGTTCAGGTTTAGATTATTGTACATGCGACAACGACGCCCAATGGATACGCGACCTCTGGCTGGGCGCCTTTACCGGCATGTGTACAGGCCCTCTTTTATGGGATAACCAGCATCGGCAGGACCTCTGGCCACATTTTGGCAGGCTAAAATATTTTACCCAAGGCATAGAATTCAACGACAGCGGAGATAATAACCATGATGGCTGGACAAGCGAACACGATGAGCGGGGCGACCACAAAGCAGAAATGTTTTGCCTGCGCAACTGGGAAAACGGCCATAAAAGAGCCATTGGCGTTATTGGGAATAATACGTATAATTATTATACGCAGGCGGAGGGATTACCTTGTAGTGACCTTAATCTCGCACCTGATTATACAGAACATAGAACTGCTACAATTGTAAATCCTTTTCCTTCTTCATGGAATGAACTAATGAGAATTCAGATACCGAATATGGGGGCAAAAGTGCGGTATAATATTGAATGGTATAATGTAATGACGGGAAGTCTTATTTCTACATCAACTGCGGTTAGAAGTAGTCTTTCTGGTAATCTTGATCTAATGTTCCCCCCTCTTTCTGGTGATGCATCACGACCTATCGTACTGTTTATTGTTTATAGATATACAGATCGCTCTTCAGAACAAAATTCTGTTAACAATGGGTTTGTTAATTCTGATTCGGCAATGACAGTGTTTTCACCTGTATTTGAAATGGAAAATTCTGACTTGATTAATCCGTATCTGAAAATGTATCCTAATCCCGCATATACTGAAATTACAATTGAGCTTGTGGGAGAGAGTCTTACAAATGGTGTGATTGAAATATTGGATTATACAGGAAAAACCGTTTGTGTGAAAGAGATGATCACATCTGCGCAGAATATGGATATAAGTTTCCTGAAAGATGGTGTTTATCTGGTGAGATTACAAAGTGAAAAAAGTGTTTTTGTAACTAAATTAATTAAGCAATGAAAAAACTATTAATATTTGCAATGGTGTTAATTTTTTGTAGCTCCTGCAAGAAAGACAAATTAATTGGGGAGAAAGAGATTTTTAAAGGGAAATGGAATTGGGTGCTAACTATTCGATATCATTATGGCGATTTCACCCCTTGGCAGGATACAATTACTACTTCATCAGCAAGCGAGACTTATGGAATGGAGTTTATTGAAAAAGGAATAATGTATTGGTATAAAAACGATGAGCAGATTGAAAGGTATAGAATAGTTTTTAATTTATGGAAAAACGGTGAAGACGGCACAGGAAACATTCTTAATTTTTACGAGTTTAGCATGTCGTTGAAAAATGATCAGAATTTTTTTGGATATCTAAATGCTGATACATTGATTACCAGTGTCCTCTTTCCTTATGACAGGGTCTCAGGTGCTGATAATATATATGTTGCAAATTATTTTGTCAGAGAATGAAAAAAGTACTGCATATATTTGTTTTGTTGATAGTGTTGCTTTTTTTCCCTGCAATGAATCCATGCAGGTTGACGTGAAATCAATGAAATGGTATATCATTACGTATATTAACCCGCTTACTTTGCAGGTGGTAAGTACTGAGGAAAAGTATAATGCCACCGGAAAACTGAACCTGAGTTTTCCTTATTTAACCGGTACGGAAGACCGGCCTATAGTGCTGGTGACCGTGGAACCCAAAAACAAAAACAAAAGCACGGAAGATTATCTTGATTCTGTTCAGCATAATCTGGATCAGATTGCAATGGAATTTCAGGAGACTGGTGTATCGAATCTAGAGAATAAAAATGCACGTGTTTATCCTAATCCTGCAGAAAATTATGTAATAATTGAATTACCTTTGGTTGTTTCTTTGTGTAAGCTAACTATGCTATCTTGTACTGGCAATACTGTGAAATCAGTAGATTTTTCAGGATTGTCTTATAAACTTAATATAAGCGATATCAGAGATGGTCTGTATGTTCTTCAAATTGAATATAATCAAAAGATTGAAACGTTTAAACTTATTGTACAATGAGAAAAGTGTTTTTATTTCTGTTTGTTTTAATATCAGTCTCCTGTAGTAAGGATATTGATAGTCCAAGTGAATTTAATTACGTGTTAGGCAAATGGAAGGCATATAAATACAGGCACATATCTGATTTTGGTCAGCCCTTTTCGTCATATGTTGATTATTCAACAGATTCTATTGGTATTGAATACTATTGTGATATAAGTGAGAAGAAGATTAATATTATTAATAGCCAAACTAACTCAACTACTCTAATAATAAAAGGTGTAGAGATTTTAGTTCAGGATTCTGTGTTGATTACATTTGATGTGCTGACATATTCTTATCCAAAGACAGAGCATGGTTCCCATTATATAACTTATAGGTTCACTGATGAGATAAATTTTTCTAGCGCACATGAAAGGTCTGGTAGTAATCCGAATTCAGAGGTTGATGTATATTATTTAAAACGGATAGGAGATTGATAATATGAATATTAAAATTGGTTTATTGTTACTTTTAGTTCCATTAATGTTGTATTCGCAGGAAAATAAATTGGAGTGTGCCTTGGGTGTATCATACAATAATCAGTATCC
>PKSX01000123.1 GCA_002869435.1 Marinilabiliales bacterium
AGCACATTGCGAATAGAAATTCTGCAATTCTCTTGCGGTAGATTCTCAATAATCAGATAGTCATTGGCAGGATTAGGATAGATTTGAATATCATCGATGTTTCCATCAGATATGTCTGTGCAGTTCACATATGTGATTACAATGGAATCCGTAGCCATACATCCGTTGGTTGAAATATCCACAAACAAAGTATCTGTTCCGTACCCACCGGTAAAGGATGAATCAAGAGAAACGACCTGTGTGGTATCGCCTGTAGACCAAATATAGCTATCGGCACCTGCACCGGCATCGAGCATAAGGATTTGGCCGTCACAGAGGGTAGTATCGGTTGGTAAACCGCTCATATGATAACCCCATGAATGAATAGTGAACAAGAGGGTATCATTGGCAGCGTCAATGTCTTTTCCGTATTCCAGAATGATTTCAAAATTGTAATCCATCGGGTTGGCACTCATATCAGCCAGCGAATCGAAGGTATGATACATGAAATCGTTGGGCAGAATATCAGCAGCCAGTATCAGCGTATCAATCTGCAGCAAACTGCTGTTGATTTCAGCATGGAATATAAGTGTATCTCCTGTAGGAATAGTTTCAACCGCATTTGTATTTTGTATCTTAATGCTAACAGTCTCCATATTGTGTTCACATGCATCCATTGGAGAAGTCAGTGAATCCATGGCAATGTCAATGACAGGGACTTCATATACATGAAAATCATCGAAAGCAAAGCCGTCGAGCATATTGGTTGCAGTATCTGAGTTGAATACAAAACGGAATTTCACCCAGGGTTCATTGGCCAGGATAAAGAGATCATGACGTGCCATTTGCCAGGTGCTTTGCGATGTTCCGCTCCAGCCTGTGCTGTCGGTAAACCAGTTTAGCGTATCGCCAATTTGTCCGACCGGATTCCAGAGCATACCATCAAGGGTGTATTCGAATGAAGTAATATCAGCTGCTGTATCGCTGTTTACCCAGTACATGAAATCTACCTGCGGACGACCAAGTGCAGAGAAATCGAAGCAAGGACTTTCAATACTGCTGGATACCGAGCTTCCATATTCACCGGAAACACATGTAGAATAGGCCAAGGAAGAGCTGTATGCTGAGTTTATGGTTGCGCCGGTCGGTGTTCCACGCTCCCAGGTGGTATCTTGTGGTACCCAGATTTGCGCTGTGGCATCTACATCATCGAAGAATGGATATGCATTTACCAGCGGCTGGCTGATTATAGTTATTTCTGCAGTATCGTTGTTTATATTCACATCGCCGGGAATCTGTGCCGCCACAATAATCTGATATGGTCCCGGAGTACTGAAATCGTAAGTTTGGTTGGTGGTAAAGGCTGTAGTATCATTGGGCATAACGGTGAAGAATAGTGTATCATTGTTCCAGCCGGTACCACCGTCAATGGAAACAATAACCGGAATGCTGTCTGCCGGCAAAGTGCCATAGTTGGCCACATCGCCACTGATATAATCCATTCCGAGACCGCAACCTGATTCGGGGGCATCAATTGAGATGATGGCAGCTTCTATTCCCCGTTCTTCAATATTAACATTATCAAAAGCAAAACCATCATCGTTATTGAAGGCTCCTGCACCAAAATGAACACGCAGTTTGGCTCCGGGATATGAGGTAAGGTTTTGTAATGTATGTTCAACTGTAATCCATCCACCGCTTCCATTTCCGTTGTTTCCTGTCCAGCCGTCGGCATTATTGTAAATTCCGTCAACATCCATATCATTATACCAACCCGGCTCGCCATAATAGCCCAGCAATTGCCAGCTGGCACCGCCATCAACTGAATATTCAATGTTGGCACCGTCCCATCCGCTTTCTGCTTCATACCAGATATCAATTTCCAGCCATGGGTCTGTCATTCCCGATAAATCGAAACACGGACTGATGACATAGCTGTTTTCATTGAAATTGCAATCACCAGTGAGATTGGTGACCCATGCCTGTGTGCCTTCGGATGCAGAATTGATTGTAGGTCCCGCAGGAGCTCCAAGTGCCCAGCTACTGTTGGTGCCATCAGGTATCCAGTTCCCCGGGCCTCCTTCAAAACTCTCACTATAGGGGAAAGTGTTAATGGTAAGGAAGCTGATTACGGAAGCATTGGCTTCGTCGTTTGATGTGTTTTCATCTGTTGCCAGCTGAGCTCGAACTACAAGGTTATATGTGTTTGGGGTTGACAGATCAGCAGTATTGCTAAAAGTATAGTCGAGTGTATCACCGGAAGGGATAGAATCAAGCAACTCGATTGGTGACCAGCTGCCTCCACCATCGGTGGAGAATTGCACAGGAATATTGTATTGATCGGAGCTGCCATTGTTGAAAAAACGTGCGGAAATTTGTTCTGCGCTACTTAATCCGCAAGAGCTAACAGGCGCAATAATTTCAAGTGTAGCAATATCATTTGTAAGTAGCTCGTACTCATCTGCTCCCATATCCGGATTGGTGGGATTGCGGGGATCATTTTCGATATCAAAACCAATGAAAGTATACGGAGTTCCCAAACCATTTAGTGCTGCATTGGTGAAATGAACATCGTTGGCACCTGCGAATATCGGGTCTATACTCACCGATCCGTTATCAAAACCTGCCCCTAAGGTTGCAGCTTGCCAGGCAGCAAAATCAGCCTGATAACCATTATTGTAGCGTCCAAGATAAGATCCATTAGAAATGTAGTCATTGTAGTCGAGCTGTGTAATATAGTTTTGCGTTACTGCATTTGATGAGATTTCAATCGCATATCCTCCACCAAGATTTTCAAAGATATTATTTAGAATTCTGATGTTTCCATATGTACCTGATGTGGATGAGTTGATATAAATTGAACGACCGGCGGTGAGGCTTCCGCTTTTTACCCGCACAGTGTTGTAAATTATATCAACGTATTCGCAATTGTATGGGTATATTGCTCTTAAAGTTGATGTATTATTATCTTGAATAATAAGATTATTAGCCAGAATAACGGGTTTTGCTGCACTTCCTTTCACTTCGCGCAAATATATAAGGTCACCAGCTCCGCCATCCACATAAATGCTGTTATTCTGAATCAGAATAGAATCTTTGCAATAGCGAAGGTAAATACCGCTAAAATTATTTGTAACCGCATTTGTTATAACCACATTGCTGTCAATCAGTGTATTGCTTTGATTGTACATGAACATTGCAGCCACATATTGGTTGTTAAACTTGTTGTATCTAATTGTAATTGAGTCTTCAGTCATCATAGATGAAGCCCCGTACAGATACATCCCATACGCACCATTTTCAAGGGTAAGGTATTCAAAAACACTAATTGAATCGTTGGTTTCCAACCCGGGATTTGAATAAATCAGTGCCAGCATATTGCTGTTTGTTGTAGTTGGATCGCCTATAATCTGCAAGTGGTGGTAATGATTGTAGGCGCATGTGCTGTCAATATAAAGTACACGGCCATAATTTACACCTCCCGTTGAAACAAGGGTCAGATGCTCAAGTGTAAAATAGGATGTTGCATTAACTCCAAAAGTATAATTATCAGTCATGCCCGTTGGAGTATACGAAATGGTTACTGCTGAACTGTCTTGAGACTGAGATCGGAATACAATGGTATTGGTTTCAGAAACTCCATGAACTCTGTTGATCATGGCTTGCTCATTATATGACCCATCTGCAATTTCAAAAATCACAGGCCCGCAAACGCCACCCATGGATAACGAATCTGCTGCACCGGCAATGGTCTGATAGTTGTTTCCTCCGGCAGGAAGTGCAGGATTGATAGTGTACAAGCCATTGAACGACACAAAAATCATTGTTCTGATTGTGTCATTGTGTGTGGCTGTATCGGCCGAATCGAGCCATACTTCCACAAAATAGGCTCCGGGTCTGGTTAAAACAAATGTATCCAGTCGCAAAGTATCATTTCCACCAACTCCGATTGCAGATCCCGGAACAGAGGCTGTTTCACTGATCCCGTTGCTCACAGTCCAGTTGATATTTAGTGAGCCAGGTGCAATACCGGTCATGCCTGAGTCGGATAGTAAAACCCTCAGGTTTACAGTTGCTCCAAGGCAATAATACTGCGAATCCGGAACGATGTCAGTAAGTGCATAATCCTGAGAATAGGCCTGAGAAAGGCCGCTTGTTAGTAAAATCAGTGCGATTAGAATTCTCTTCATTGCAATAGTCTTTTTATTTCCTGAATAATAATGTCCATAATGTATCCGGCTTTTCCTTTCAGAAAAATGTCGTTACTGCCGTGGGCATATATATTGTCGTCGGTGTTAATTTCGATAATAGTGGTGCCGTTTTGCTTAGCAAGTCTCGGAATCATGGATGCCGGCATGACTTCGCCTGAGGTCCCGATAATTAGCAAAACATCTGCATTTTCCGCTTCCTGCATAGAGCGTGAATAAGCTAGAGGCGGAATGCCTTCGCCAAAAAATATGAAATTGGGTTTAATCAAACCATCACATGCTGTGCATACGACAGGGAAGGAACTGAAATCCATTTCAGATCTTCGGTATTTCTTGCCGCAATTGGTGCAAACAAGTGTTTGTGCAGTACCATGAAACTCCACTACATCAGTATTACCGGCTTCCTGGTGTAGATTGTCAATGTTTTGAGTAATAACTGTTTTCAGATAGCCCATTTTTTCAAGTTCTGCCAGCCCTATATGTGCCTGATTGGGCTCACATTGCCCAAAGAACTCATAAAAAAGAGTATGAATAACTTCCCATGCTTGTTTTGGGAAACGATGAAAATGATCGAGGTCAAGAACACTTGGATCGTATTTTGTCCACAATCCTCCTTCACCACGAAATGGTGGAATGCCACTTTCAACAGAGATTCCGGCTCCCGTAAAGGCAGTTAAATGAGTAGAACCAATAATCTTATGTGCAGCGTCCTGTATATATTTATCCATCTGAACAAATATATGAAAGATAATTGAATGTTTTATTAATGCTTGCTGATTTTTACATGAGCAAAAGCAAGCTTGCAGCCATAACTCCCATACCTGCTATTAATCCTCCAATGGCAATATGGTGCTGACCGTATTCTTCGGCTGTCGGGAGCAGCTCATCAAGGGAAATAAAGACCATAATTCCGGCAACACCGGCGAATATTATTCCAAAAGTTGCAGGAGTCATAAACTGCATTATAATGAAATAGCCTATTAATGCACCAATTGGCTCTGCCAGCCCCGATAGAAAAGATAGCGTAAACGCTTTTTTGCGACTTTTTGTTGCATAATAAACAGGAACAGAAACTGCTATTCCTTCCGGGATATTGTGTATGGCAATAGCGATAGCAATGGAAATACCAAGTTGCGGATCTTCGAGTGCACCAATAAACGTGGCCAGCCCTTCAGGAAAATTATGAATACCAATTGCTAGTGCAGAAAAGAGTCCCATTCTCATCAGCCTTTTTGCTTTATGGTCTTCCATGTTTTTAGGATCCTTAATCTCATGGGGGTTTTGTACCTCCGGAACTAGTTTGTCGATGATGGCAATAAATGCGATACCTCCAAAAAAGGCCAATACAGTTACTATTGCACCTTGTTTGTCTCCATAAAATTCACTGAGAGAAAGTTTAGCTTTGAAAAAAATCTCGACCAGAGAAACATAGATCATAACTCCTGCTGAAAAGCCAAGAGAACCTGCCAGAAATTTTGCGTTGAATTTCTTTGACAGAAATGCCATTACACTGCCAATACCGGTTGACAGGCCTGCAAAAAGAGTAAGCCCAAATGCAATTAACACTTCCTCTGTAAACATAATAGAGATTTTATGCAATATTAATAAAAAAAAGCTGCAGTATTGCAGCTTTTCACTTGCTTTATATCATGCTTTGATTATTTCAGCTTGAAAGTATCAAGATTCCATGGGGCGGCTGCAGTTTTGAATGGCTCTGTAATATCAAATTTTGATGCATATCTTCCTTCTCCAAAAACTGAGTCGTAAAATGTCTGCAAGCGACGATTGACCAAATGGTACTCCGGATTGGTTTCTCTGCTTATTTTATTGGGGCCGTTCTCATTAAACCACTCCCTTTTTGTAATAAGTTCCTTTGGTAAATCGGTGAATGGTTTACAGTGTGGATAAACCTCCAATGCAAGAAACTCAATATACTCCTGTGAGTTTACCATGTAATGGGTGTTTACATCCCAAATAAATGTTTCATGTTTAAAGAGATCGTTAAAGCTTATGCCAAAATATTTTTGAAATAGCTTTTCTCGTTCTTTGAAAATTCCGGGCCTCATTTTTTGAGTGTCGATACAGGCCTGTTTTGGGTTTTTAGCTCCGGCCCATGGTTGAAGGTATGGGGCAAAAGAGCAGTAGGAAAGGCTCCAGAAACTGAGGTCCCAGATAAGGTCTTCCCAAAAGTCTTTTATTTTATCCCATTTTCTGATGAGCGGTTCCATTTCACGGTCAATATCATCATTTCTAAGTGATAATTCTTTTGAATTGGGAACGTTGAACTTATTTTTTGCTGCTAATTCATCAAAAGCTTCAAGTTTTCTGCGTTCTTTTTCAATCAGGTGAGGCGAAAATCTGTTGGCATCGGCAAACTTATACAGGTATTCCTGACCATCGCGTTGAACCACCATGCCTTCGGCAGCTTTATCCATCCCTTTTTCAATTTGAATACGCAGGAATTTTGGCAGGGTCATACCGGGTTCTTCTCCCAGATCAATAAGATCTTGTATAGGTTTTATGAGTTTCTCTGGATTTTGAAGTACTTCTACCTCAACAGAGCTATCAAAAGCAGCAGGTTTTTTCTTTAACGTTTCTTCAATGTCCTTTTCTCCGGCTTTTTGTGCATTTTTTGCATCAGAGGCATATATTTGGCCAGTACGTTGAAGGTAATCCAGTCCCATTTTTTGTTCGGCCACCGGGTCATGGCTGCCTGCTACCTTTATGGCTTCTTCGTAGCTTCTTTTTAGTTCTGCAATGGCTCCCCTCAATCCATCAAGAACCATTTTTAGCAGATTCTCATCACTGAAATTCGAATCATCGCTGTTAAGTTCTTCAGTTTTTTGTGCACTTAATGCTCTGGAATAGTGGTTGCTGATATTCGTATAAACACCCTCGTTCATTACAGCCGCATTAAAG
>PKSX01000203.1 GCA_002869435.1 Marinilabiliales bacterium
CACATTAGGTGAGAGTTTTACAATCATGGTGCGATCCCAAACATTTCGAACCGCTTTTACCACTTCTGACATGGCCGGGCAACTGGTTCCGAAAGCCATTCCACCTTCTTTTACATTGGGGCAGCTTACATTCAGTTCTATTGCCGGAACTTCCTTTGCCTCATTCAGAATTTCAGCAGTTTTTACGTAGTCCTCAATCTGAGAACCTGCAACATTGACTACTATATGTGAATTATAATGCTTTATTGTTTGCAAAACATCATCTACAAAAGATTGTACACCCTTGTTTTGAAGCCCGACAGCATTGAGCATTCCGGCAGGCGTTTCTGCCATACGAGGATAGTTATTTCCCTGCCTGATCTCGAGGGTTGTTCCCTTAACCACAAAACCGCCAAGCTTGTTCAGATCGACAAAATCTTCAAACTCAAAGCCATACCCGAAGGTTCCGCTTGCTGTCATGACCGGGTTTTTCAGTTCCAGACTTCCAATATTTACTTTCAGATCAGACATGACAATTTTCGTTTTGGTTCCAGCCAATTATTTGAGATGCATTGAATACAGGCCCTTCCACACAGGCTCTCACATTTCCGTCGTGGGTATGGACCGTGCAGCAAAGACAAGCTCCGATTCCGCAGGCCATAAGATTTTCGAGGGAAACTTCGCATTCTATTCCGGCCTCTTCAGCCAGTGCTGCAACAGCTTTCATCATTGGATCCGGTCCACAGGTGTATACAAAATCGAAATCCTTCAATTTTTCGCGTAACCAAGCATGATCGGTCACCATTCCTATATCACCAATTTCAGCATTCTCTGTCATGACTGCAACTTCTGCATATTTGCGATACGCATCTGCCTCCAGAATATCGTCTGCCGTTTTGCCACCAATGACAACATGTGGTTGAAGTCCTTTTTCTTTGGCTGCTTTTGACAAGTGAAGCAAAGGGGCTACACCGCAGCCACCACCAACAAGTAAAACTTTTTGGTGATTCTCATTGATACTGAATCCGTGTCCAAGCGGAAATACAATATCAAGTTCATCTCCTTCGCGAACTTCTGATAATGCTCTTGTGCCCTCACCTACAATTTTAATCATCATGGTAAAGGATGCATTATCGTTGGAAACATCGTGAATGGAAATCGGACGTCGCAGAAAAGCATCTTTTGAACCGGGAACCAGAACTTCTACAAACTGGCCGGGCTCAAACACGGCGTTTGCTCCGCCGGTGTCCATTTTCAGTAAATAATGCAGTTCGTTTAAGCGAACATATTTGAGAACTTTGAGCTTCTTCTGAAATTTACGACTCATTTTCGTCTTTTTTAGACTCCTCTTCGCCTTCCGCCTCATCAGCTTTCTCTTCTTCCTCTATTTCCAGATCGATTAATTTGTGTTCAATCAAAATATTGTACCAGGTGAAAAGCTTCTTCAAATCGCTGGGGTATACTCTGTCCTCATCCCATTCCGGAAGATGCTCATCCATAAAGGCGAATAATTCGTATTTATCCGATTTTGGATCGATGGCCTTTTCACCATTCAATTTCTTGAAAAGCACAGCAAAAACATCAGCCAGAGGCATATCATCACCGGTAGTAAAAATACTAATATCTGAAAGCGAGCTCACGCGGTCGTTTGCAAAAACCGGTACTTTCTTTCCATCGATCAGACTTTCGGCAATCAAACCTGATTTGGTTTGAGAATGCACTTTAAACAATCCGGGTTTACCGGCAACAGTCAATATTGTTGTTAAATCCATATTGGAGTTTTCTATTTATTCAACTTCACCTTGTGCGGTAGGTATTTCTCTTCCACCAATTTTCTTTACCAGACCCTGAAGTACATTACCCGGGCCTACTTCAGTAAATTCAGATCCACCATCTTTCAGCATATTCTGAACGGTTTGTGTCCATCTTACCGGAGAAGTAAGTTGCGCAATCAGGTTTTCCTTGATTTTTGCAGGGTCGGTATTGGGTTGTGCGTTTACGTTTTGATAAACAGTGCACATCGGGGTTTTTATTTCTGTAGCTTCAATGGCTGCAGCGAGTTCTACTCTTGCAGGCTCCATAAGCGGGCTATGGAAAGCGCCACCTACTTTAAGCGGAAGTGCGCGTTTTGCACCGGCTTCTTTCATCAACTCACATGCTTTTTCAATTCCGGGAACTGAACCTGAAATAACGAGCTGTCCGGGGCTATTGTAATTGGCTGCAACAACCACATCGTCGATGCCATTCAGAATTTCTTCCACTTTCTCGTCTTCGAGACCAAGAATTGCAGCCATAGTACTGGGCTGAGCTTCGCAGGCTTTCTGCATAGCCATTGCACGCTGATAAACCAGTTTAAGTCCGTCTTCAAATGAGAGTGCTCCGGCAGCAGTCAATGCTGAGAATTCACCTAGTGAGTGACCGGCGGTCATTTCGGGAGCAAATTTATCGCCCATACATTTGGCTAGGATAACTGAGTGCAGGAAAATAGCAGGCTGCGTAACCTTGGTTTGACGCAATTCCTCGTCGGTTCCTGAAAACATAATATCTGTGATGCGATAGCCAAGAATTTCGTTGGCGGTTTCAAACATTTCCTTTGCCATGGGATGATTGTCGTAAAGGTCTTTTCCCATGCCGATAAACTGGGCACCCTGCCCCGGAAAAACAAAAGCTTTCATAGTGTAGAAATTTTTTGCAAAGTTAAGAGAATTTGGGATTATGGAGTGGAAAAATGTGCTCCCGCAGATCTCGCGGATTTCGCGGAAGTGATTTGACTTGATTTAGCAAAAAAAAGAAATTGTCATCCTGAGCAAGTCGAAGGACGACAATTTCTCTAGAAAATTCTGTCTATACTTCGACGAGCTCAGCATGACAGAATTTTATGATTATTTACTTCACAAAATCCTCAAAATACTGTACCACTTTTTGGTACAGGTGCATACGGTCATGCCCCCTCACATTGTGCTCATGATTTGGATACAGGAAGAAATCGACCTGTTTTCCGGCTTTGATTGAAGCTTCGATAAACGAAAGGCAATGCTGGGGAACAACAGTTTTATCAAGATACCCCTGCACAATGAGCAAGCGGCTGTCATCCAGTCCTTCCACATGATTTATCAGAGACGCTTCTTCATATCCTTCAGGGTTTTCCTGAGGAGTATCCATATACCGTTCACCATACATTACTTCGTAATACTGCCAGTCGATAACCGGACCACCGGCTACTCCGGCTGCAAAAACACCGGGGTTTTTCGTTATCAAACTAATGGTCATGAAACCACCATAGCTCCAGCCAAAAACACCAATACGATCAGCATCTACATAACTTTGTTCTTTTAGCCAATTTACACCAATCATTTGGTCTGCAACTTCTTTAACACCAAGATTACGATGAATGCAGCTTTCAAATTCAAATCCACGGTTTGCAGAACCACGGTTATCGAGTGTAAATACTATATATCCCTGGTTGGCCATATAATAATTGAAATAGCCTGCCCCACCGGTCCAGCTATCAGTAATCATTTGCGCATGGGGTCCACCATAAACATATACCATAACCGGATATTTCTTATTCGGATCAAAATCGTAAGGTTTGGTAACCTGGCAATAGAGATCGGTTCCGTCATCTGCTTTCAGAGTAAATATTTCCTGTGTTGGTGCCTTAAAGTTTTTCAGTGGGTTTTCATCGCGAAGCATTTCCTTTACGACTTTTCCACCTGCTGATTTCAACTGATACAGAGAAGCCATTTCAGTTGATGAATATGAATCAATAAGATATTTAAAGCTCTTGCTTATGATTATATCGTGAGAACCCTTTTCAGTAGTCAATGCTGTCATCTTACCATTGCCAAGATTCACTGTATATGCATGGTTTTCAATGGGGCTTTTCTCTGTAGAATAATACCAAATATTCTTTCCTGATGCATCGAATCCGCCAAAATGAGTCACCATCCATGGGCCTTTGGTGATTTGCTTTACAAGTGTACCATCGGTTTTGTAGAGGTACATATGCATGAAACCATCACGCTCACTCATCCAGATAAACTCATCCGATTTTCCCGGAACAAAATACAGTGGATTCTCGGGTTCAACATAACGATCGTTTTTCTCTTCGAACAGCGTTTTTACAAAATCACCGGTTGTAGCATCGTATTGATTCAACTTAAGATGATTTTGATGGCGGTTCAAAACTCCGATATAAATGTATTTGCCATCAGGTCCCCAGGTAACAGCAGTCAGAAACTGCTCTTTGGGTTCTCCGGTTTTAAGAAAAATGGTTTTTCCGCTAGCAATATCATAAACACCAAGAGTTACTTCATGACTGGTCATTCCGGCCATGGGGTAACGGGTATTATCCACTTCCGCAATGCGGGTATTGATATCCACCAGAGGATAATTGGTTACCATGCTTTCATCTTTGCGATAGAAGGCAATTTTATCGCACTTCGGGCCCCAGAAAATACCTTTTTCAATTCCAAACTCCACACGATGAACAGTATGACCGTTAACAATACCTTCTTCAGTATCATCAGTAATGGCTTTTTCGGTACCGTCTACTGCAAAATACAAATTATTGCCCTTGGTATAAGCCACATATCCGTTTGGACAAAACTCTAGATTTTCGGCTTCAGACGGCCATTCATTAATTTTCTCAGCTTTTTCAGTTTTAATATTATATGTGGCAAGCGCATTCATGGATTTAAAACGAATTTCATCCTTACTCACCCATTCATAGGAAGGAAGAAAGCCAAATTCTTCCACTCCGGCGTTTGTAAGTGCTGTATTCAATTTTGAAAGCGTAACCAGCACTTCTGTATTACCTTTAGAGTCTATTTTCTCAAGACTACCATCATCATTGGCATAAGTGAAATAATCATCGGAAAAATGTGCCTGAAGGCGGTAAATGCTTTCAGGATAAAGCTCGGGATCAGAAAATATTCCTTCGAGTGTAATGTCCTTCTGGGCTGAGATACTCCCTGCAAAAAGCAGAAACATAAACAACCAGATTGCGGTTCTTTTCATAGTGTGTTATTTGTTTATTTTTTAATAGACTGAATAATGGCTTCCATTTCGGATGGATTATCTTCAAAAGCTGTACCAATAACAATGGCTGCTGCACCGGCAGCATACAATTCATTGGCTTGTTCAGCCGTTGTAATTCCTCCGCCTACAATAAGCGGAAGCTCTGTTGCTTTAGCAATTGCCGAAATCATTTCTGCAGGCACAGTATTCAGCGCACCTGATCCTGCTTCCAGATACAGCAGCTTTTGTCCAATATATTTTCCTGCCAGTGCTGTGGCAACAGCAATGTCTGTTTTGTCTGCAGGAATCGGCAATGAATGTGAAATGTACTGCACAGAGGTCATTTTACCTCCGTCGATCAGCATATAACCTGTTGGGATAGTCTCAATATTATTTTGATACAGAAACGGCGCAGCCTGAACATGCTGCCCGATCAAATACTCAGCGTTACGTCCGGAAATAAGCGAAAGAAATAACACAGCATCTACATTCGGAACCAACTGAATGCTTCTGCCCGGAAACAAGACAACGGGAATATCGGTTCCGGATTTTATTTCCGCTGCTGATTTCTCTACACTGGAAGCAGACAAAAGGCTACCGCCAAGTAGAAATAAATCCACTTTTTCGGCAATGTTTTTGAATGATTCTGAATTAAGAACCGATGCATCGAATTTATCAGGATCGGCAAGCAAAAACAATTGCTTCTTCCCGCTGCTGAATTTTTGGTATATTTGATCTGCGATTGTCATCTTTGAGTGAATCCGAATTCAAAGATAGTAAAAAGCCTCATTAAGACGATTAATTATGTACAAAAGCCTGTTTTTTATCTTCCAAATCCTAGTGTTTACGATGGTTTCAGCACAGGAGATCAATAAAACCATGATTGATACATCCAGAGATCAGGAAATTTTAATAGGAGATTGCAACAGAGAGGGTTTAAAAAGTGATGTATTTGGAGGTCAATTTGGTCTGGAATATGATCTGTACACCACGGATATTGAAGCTGTTGCAGATCTGAGTTTGTATAATGGTGATTATAATATCATTATTGTGTTGGGAAGCTGGTGCAGCGATAGTCGTGAACAGGTACCCCGTTTTTTACGCATCATTGATGAGCTGGGTCTTTCTGGTGACATCATACGCATGATTGCAGTTGACCGAACAAAAAAGCCCGGTGAACTTGAAGAAGAGCCTGAAGTGGAACTAAATACTGAGCGAGTTCCCACTTTCATTTTTATTAATGAAGGCATTGAAATTGGACGTATTATAGAAACACCGGAAGAAACACTTGAATTAGATATGCTCAATATTCTCCGTGAATTTTTCAATTAGTTTTGTGAAGCTTTATAATTTCGCAGCATGAAGGACAAGGAAAAGAAAGATTCTGCATTGCATGTTCAGAAGGGCATTGAGCAGCCTCAACAAACAAACGAGGAAGCCATAGGTAAATTTCTGGGCAGCAAGAAATCTTTGCCTTCAGCTGATGAGTTTGTGCAAGCCATTCTGAAAAGCGACCGCACCATGCTGAGCCGTGCTATCACCTTGATTGAAAGCACCAATGACCAGCATCAGCAAAGGGCGCAGGAAGTGATAGAAAAATGTCTGCCCCACAGTGAAAAAAGCATCAGAATAGGTATTACAGGTGTTCCCGGTGTTGGAAAAAGCACTTTTATTGAAGCTTTTGGCGATTATCTGACCCGTATCGGCAAGAAAGTAGCTGTACTGGCCATAGACCCAAGCAGTCAGAAAAGCAAAGGCAGCATATTGGGTGATAAAACCCGTATGGAGAAACTTTCCTCTAATCCCGATGCATTTATACGTCCATCCCCATCGGCCGGAACCCTTGGAGGTGTAACCCGCAAAACCCGTGAATCTGTGGTGCTTTGCGAAGCTGCAGGTTATAATGTTATCATTATTGAAACTGTGGGTGTAGGACAGAGTGAAACCGCTGCCCGTTCAATGGTCGATTTCTTTTTATTGCTGCAATTGCCAGTGGCAGGTGATGAACTTCAGGGCATTAAACGCGGCATTATGGAAATGGTGGATGCCATTTTTATTAATAAGTCTG